>JAAYLM010000078.1 GCA_012521915.1 Oscillospiraceae bacterium
GCTGTGGGTTCAGGGGTCACCGTCGGCATGGGTGTCGCTGTGGGTTCAGGGGTCACCGTCGGCATGGGTGTCGCTGTGGGTTCAGGGGTCACCGTCGGCATAGGTGTTGCTGTGGGTTCAGGGGTCGCGCTTATTTTCGGGGTTGTTGCTTGTTCTGGTTGTTTTGTTGGTTGCAGAGACGCTGTCGGCTTCGCGGCTTCAGTTGGCTGCAGCGTTGGCTCCGGGGTTGGTTCTGGAACAGGATTTGCTTGTTCGGCAGGCTGCCGGGACAGGTCAGATGATAGGACAAAACCTACCTGTCCATTCAGCAGCATGACTTTGCTCCAGTTTTCAAAAGCGTCCAAGACAATGACCGGTTGGCCGGTTGACAAGATAACGATTTGATCAGCGGCTTGTGTTTCCGGTAAATCCAACAGGCTGGTTGTCCCGATCACATAATGCACGTAAGGTTCTGCATCACGATCCAATTGCACAATTCCATTTGCATCAACAACCGGTGGTGCTGTCTGCTGTTCTTGATAATGGATCACAGATAAGCCTTCTTCATCTTCTGACTGTGAATGATCACCGGCCTCATCAGACGGTATCAACATCAAAAACGACTGCAGATATGCTTGTCCCTGGTTTTGCACTGTCCTGGCCTGACCGGCCGCCAGTTCTTGAACGCCGTCATTGTAAGGGTCAGTTGCTTCAGGCACGCCCAGGTTTTGTAACGTTGCGATATCTGTTTTGTGTGTAAAGCCGTGAAACAGGAGCATACTTAAGAAACCCAGCAAAAGGAAAAACGGCACACAGGTCATGGCTGACTTAAGATATCTTGAGGCAGGCCGCCATCGCCTGTCAGGTACTACTGCCGGCCTGTTTGGTCTTGTATACGATTGAATCGGTTTCGTATGCTTTTTCATCACACATCCTGAACCAGGCTGCTGTGGCATCAGAGCGTATTTGAAGTTCAGCAGCTATTTTAATTATGTCATGCCTGCATCAATGAAGTCAAAGGCTCCGGATGCAGCAGCATTACAGATCTGTTAAATCTATTGTTGTTTATCGTTTCTTGAAGCATCTTGTTCCTTTATTTGCCGTGCTGGTTGGGAAGCTGCGTTTTCAGCAAAGATACCCGAGCTGTTGCAGCACAGTAAAAACAACCAAAATTGTTACATAAGGCATATCTATTCCGCTATTTTCTGCTAGAATAAAATTAAGCAAGGTTTTACCAGACCGTTTCAGACCTATGTCCTATCGTGTAAGCCCTTGCCAGTTAATCAGTACAGCGTTCTGCAGGGACGAACCCGTCCGAAGAGGAAGGCAGGTTTTTATGACATTTTTAAAACATTACCTAATCGCTTTGGTTGTTTTTACATTGATTGACCTGGTCTGGCTGCTTTTTATTTCCAGAAAATTGTACAAAAGCAAGATAGGGCACCTGATGGCTGAAAAAGTCAATATGGCAGCAGCGATCATTTTTTACCTGCTTTTCATTGCTGCCATGGTCTTTTTTGTCATCAATCCAGCTGTTGCCAAACAATCGTTGTTGTACGCACTGGGTGCCGGCGCGTTTTTTGGACTGGTTACCTATGCGACATACGATCTGACCAATCTGGCTACCCTAAAGGACTGGCCGGTTTCCATAACGGTCATCGACCTGATCTGGGGCACTTTCATCACCAGCGCCACCTGTTTCGTGACGACATGGATCAGCGGGAGGCTCATATGACAGAAACGATGCCAATAAGTACGACCATCACCAGTGAGCGCATTTATCAGGCGATCCTGCATGGTGCAGCCAGTATTCGCGATAATTACGAAGAACTGAACCGCATTAATGTCTACCCTGTTGTCGATTACGATACGGGCAGCAACCTTGCGCATACCATGAACTACATCCTGAGTCATGTAACGGTACATGAAACAGTTCGTGACACTTTGCGTGATGTCGCCCGCTCCGCCCTGATCAGTGCCCGGGGCAATTCCGGTGCCATTTTTTCCCAATATTTCAATGGTCTTTATCTGGCCAGCAGTGAGGGCAGCACCCTGTCCCTGACAGAACTGGCCACCTGTTTCCATACAGCCTATGAAAAAGCATTCAAAGCTCTGGAAAATGCTGTAGAAGGAACGATTATCACCCTTATGCGGGCCTGGGCTGTTGGTTTTAAAGAAGCTTTGCAGCAGTCTTTATCACCACATGAGCTTTTTGAGTCAACACTGAGCCGGATCAGAACAGCCCTGGAAGACACCAGCAAGACGCTGAGTGACCTGAAGGCTCTTGGTCTGGTGGATGCCGGCGCGCTTGGTTACTACTATTTCATGGAAGGTTTTGTCCAGGCGCTCCTGGGTCGCAAGACCATTTTGCCGAATCACGTGGTTGCCTCAACCCTTCCCCGTATGGACCAGGATTTTCATCTGACCAGCGAACAGGCTACCATAAACTACCGATATTGCACAGAAGTACTGCTGGAATCTGATTCCTATGACGAAACGGCTTTGCGTGCCGACTTGTCCCGACTGGGAGATTGTCTGCTGGTCGCTGCTGCTGACAATCTGGCAAGAATCCATCTGCATACCAATACCCCTTGGGAAATGGTGCGCCTGGCTGCCACCCACGGAAACATTCTGGAGCAGAAAGCTGATGATATGGTTCTGCAGAATCTGCTAGCCGGCCCTGCGGAGCAGAAAATCGCCTGTGTAACCGATTCAATCGCTGATCTGCCGCGTGAGTATGTCCATCATCATCATATCTTTCAGATTCCACTCAATATTTTAATCGGCCAGACCAGCTACCTGGACAAAGTGACCATCGACCGGACTTATCTCTATGACCATCTCAGCGAAGCATCTTCCGCGCAGCTGAACAGGGAGCAGATCCAGTCCTTCCTCACCCCGATCCTGGCCCACTACGAATCTGTGTTGATCCTGACAGTCTCCTCTAAAATGAGCGGAACATACACTCGATTCAAAGAATATATCGCTGATATCGGACCGGACGCCTCGCGTGTCGCTTTAGTCGATACCAAGGTTAATTCCGGAGCTCAAGGTCTGCTGGTACAGGCTGCTGTTGAAAAAATCGAATCTGGTATGAGTTTAACGGAACTGGCCTCTGAAATGGAAGTAATGAGAAGCAGAGCCAAGATACTGGTCAGTGTTCTGGATATTGAACCGATGGCCAGGTCGGGACGTGTATCAGAAAAAATCGGCCGCCTGCTTATCCGCTTGCACTTTAAACCGCTGGTCTCCATCGACCCTGATGGTCATGGTGCCATTCGGGGCATCGCGTTTTCCCGGGAAAAGAACTGGAAGCTGCTGCTGCGCTCCTTGAAACGCCATCAATTCACGGATTACGTCATTGTTCATGCCGACGCGACAGAGCGAGCCGAGGAACAGCGCCAGGAAATGGTCCTCCTCACCGGCCATGAACCAAAATATATTACGGATATTTCAGCGATTGTCGCTTTATTTGCCGGGCGAGGCAGTGTTGCTGTCGCTTATATGGAAGATCATGCAAAGGAGTCCACATGAATTACTGGATCACGGCTGCCATTCTGCTGGTGTATTTCATCTTCACCTATATCATCGCGCAAATAAAAAAGAATAATGGCTATGTTGACATCGCCTGGGGCATGGGCTTTGTCCTGACGGCTGTCCTCAGCTGGCTGCTGGTTCGGCCTCAAGGTGCCGTGCCCTTGGTGATCACCTTGCTGGTGGCTGTATGGGGCTTGCGCTTAACCTGGTTTCTTGCCAGGCGAAATCTCGGCAAGCCTGAAGACTTCCGTTATGCCAACATGCGTCACAACTGGCAAAAGAATACTTTTTATGTACGGATGTTTGTTCAGATTTATCTATTGCAGTTTTTTCTCAACTACCTGATTAACCTGCCAACCATCGTCCGTAACCTCGAAGATCTACAAGATTGGAACATTTTAGCCACCATCGGTTTGTTGGTATGGCTTACCGGATTCTTCTTTGAATCCGTTGGCGACAGCCAGTTGCGGAAATTCAAGGCTGACCCGGCCAACAAAGGCAATCTTATGACCCGTGGTCTCTGGCGGTACACACGGCATCCCAATTACTTCGGTGAAGCGACCCAATGGTGGGGTATTTGCCTGATGGCCATCAGTGACGGACGTTATATATGGCTGCTGGTCAGCCCGTTGGCAATCACGCTGTTTCTGCTTTTTGTGTCCGGGGTTCCCATGCTGGAGAAAAAATACGCTGGCCGTCCGGACTGGGAAGCCTATAAAGCCGTGACCAGCAAATTTTTTCCACTACCCGTCAAACGTTCCTGAACCGTTTATTCGTCTTTTGAGCCTGGTGATATTTTCTTTTCTTCGCCACGCAGCAGCCGCTTGATGTTCGTGCGGTGTGACCAGATCACCAGAAGAACATAGATCAAGGTGATACCGACAGCCCAATAGGGTTCATGATGCCGTGCCAGTGCCATCAGCCAGGTGACCGGCGGAAGCAAGAGGGTGCAGATCAAAGAAACAAGCGAAACAGTTCGGGACAAGAGAAAGATCGGGACTGCCAGCAGTAACAAAACAAGAAAACCCAGTGGATTCACCAAAAGGATGATGCCCAAGGCAGGCATGACGCCTTTTCCTCCTTTAAACGCGAAAAACACTGGAAAGATATGCCCAAGCATGACAAAAATACCTGCCAGATAACCAGGATCAACAAGCAGCTGTACGTCGGCAATTTGAATAACAAATCTGGCCATCAGCACAGCCAGTACAGCTTTTAACACATCACCACCGGTTGTCAGAAGTGCTGCTTTTTTGCCATAGACACGCAGCATATTGGTCATACCAGCGTTGCCACTGCCTTTTTGCCGGATGTCCGGCAGACGCAGCAGACGGCAGATCAGGATGGCACTGTTGATGCTGCCCAGCAGATAGGCAGACAAACTGGTCAGGACAACTGGCAGAACGAAAGCCATCAACGACCACATCCCAGAAGCAAGGCAGTCAAAACCATACAATTACTCATAATCGTGATTCGCGTCATGAGCTGGTCCTTGTTCGCTGCTTTTTTTGCGGGTCAGGGCAAACTCGTTCACATTGATGATCGTCCCGTCATCCAGGGTGATCTTGATGGTATATTCCGTGATAAGGGCCGTACCCAGGCCAATCAGGGCAGCGACAGGCGCCAGGACAAA
The DNA here is from genome assembly GCA_012521915.1 of Oscillospiraceae bacterium. Lineage (GTDB taxonomy): Bacteria > Bacillota > Clostridia > Saccharofermentanales > UBA5734 > JAAYBY01. The sequence continues at coordinate 5,150 of JAAYLM010000078.1, forward strand.
GCCGATGGTCCCAACGACCAGCGATACACTAAGCAGGGTTCTCCCCTGCCTTTCTATATCCAGACGACTGGCATTGCCTTTACGCCAGATCTCCTTGATTGCTTTGATAATATCATCGGCATCCGGCATCTGAGTGGTTGACTGTTTCTCTTTTTCCTGTTTGGCATCTTCATCAGAAGCCTGCCCGGTTTTTCCGGGAGCGCTAGCTGACACATCCGGGTCATTCTTATTGCCTGTGGCTTCTGTCTCTTCTTTCAATTGATAGGAGCGCACGATTCGCATGGCGATGGCCACATCACCATCGCTGGTTTGCAGTGCAGCCCGGGCGGTCGCTTCGTCAGCACCTGTTTCTTCCATAATCTTTCTGATTTTTTCCTGTTCCATAAATCTACCTGCCTTGTCTCCCTATCGTCAATTATTTCTGCATGCCCACCCTTCCCGGCTGGAGAAAGCACCGAAAAGGCTTGTTAGAATCTGTCTTCATTATAGGTGATCAATACGGCTAAACCAAGAGCCTGACATGAGTATGGAAGCTCGTGCTGTGCATAGCCGGACTGGGCAGGAAAGAAACGATATGATATGATGCTGGCAAAAGCGCTGCAGGAGGAGGATTTGCCCATGCATCGGATTTTGTCGCGAATGGTTGTCTATCGTATGTCTGATCAGGACAGCATCTTATATCAGCTGGCCGATGTCTGCCGAGAACTGTTAGAAGGGCAATTTGACCAGGAGGAACTGGCAGGCCGCGTTCTGTCCCAGTTTCACCGCCTCCTCGATCTGGCGACTCAGTACGGGTTTGACAAGAACCTCTGGCACCAATATCTGGCCTGGCTGATCGCCACCACAGAAACCCCATTCAGCCTGACCTGTGAGAAAACAGGCGCACGACCCGGCAGCGTCAATACATTGGCTATCCGTGATTTTAAGTTGTTCAAAGAACTTTTCAACTTCGATTTCACCCAGCTGGAAGCAACCCTGAACCTGGATTGTTTTACCATCATGACCCATTACAGCGCCATCAGGAAAGACAGAAAAACCTATAACGCGGAGGTCAGTGAGAAAATCCAGATTCTCAGTGATGCCATCGCAGCCGCTGAAGATGAACAGGCTGTTTTCCAGGTAGTCACGGCATTCTACAAAAATTTCGGTGTTGGCCTTTTTGGGCTGAATAAAGTGTTTCGTCTGGCCGGAACCGGAGATCCGCTTGTCCTGCTGCCGATCAGCAATACAGTGGATGTGCGTCTGCATGACCTGATCGGATATGAACGGCAAAAAGAGCAACTGGTTGCCAATACAGAAGCTTTCATTCACGGCGGCAAGGCGAACAACCTTCTGCTTTACGGAGACAGCGGCACGGGCAAGTCCACCTGTGTCAAAGCGATCCTCAACGAGTATCATCTGCATGGACTGCGCATCATCGAACTTTACAAGCATCAGCTGCAGTCGCTTTCGGCCGTCATATCTTTGATCAAGAACCGTAATTACCGATTCATCATCTTCATGGATGATCTGTCGTTTGAGGATTTCGAGACTGAATTCAAGCATCTCAAGGCTGTTATTGAAGGCGGGATGGAAGTCACACCGGACAATGTCCTGATCTATGCCACTTCCAACCGTCGTCATCTGATCCGGGAAACCTGGGCAGACCGTGGCGCGTCAGCATCAGCCAATGACATCCATTACACCGATACGGTTGAAGAGAAAATATCACTGGTCAACCGGTTCGGTGTGACCATCCGCTTTGACCGGCCTGGACGTGATGATTATCTGCAGATTGTTCAGGGCATCGCCTCCCGTTATCCCCAGATCCGCCTTTCCGGAGAAGACCTGAGCGCCGCGGCTCTGCAGTGGGCGCAATGGCATGGGAACCTATCAGGCCGGCGAGCCCAGCAATTTATCAACCACCTGCTGGGGCAAAGCGATTTGCCTGCCGATCGTTCGCCGGAAACGTCGGGTTAGCAGCGCCTCAACAGAAACGACAAGCGCCGTTGCAACAGCACACGTAAACCGTTGCACAAGCCACAGCATTTACCGTCATCATAAATTTATAATAAGTACAGCTTTACCACAGACTTTTCGGTGCTTTCTACTGCGGCACAGTTTGTCTAACCATGGAGCAAGCTTATCAGCTTGTCAGACAGCGACGCCGGAAAAGTCCACCTGCCGCGCGGGTTGGGAAAGTTGAATGATAAATCGTATTCTGGCTGCGAAGGATGATGTATGATGAAAAAATATTATGGTTTGGCAATATTGGGGCTGGTGCTTGTAGCCGCCATTGCCGTCTGGCTAAGCGGCATAATGAAAAAGCCCGCAGCAGAGACAACCGCAACAAGCGAAACGAAGCCTGTTGATCAACAGATGGGGCTTCCCCATAACCCAAATACAGAAATCGATTACAGCCAGTCTGAATTGAGGGACATCTGGCTTGCCGGTGGCTGTTTCTGGGGTGTCGAAGCCTATATGGCACGCGTTCCCGGCGTTGCCGATGTCACGGTTGGTTATGCGAACGGATTGACCGAAAATCCGACTTATTCTGATGTAACCAATAAAAACAGCGGCCATGCAGAAACCGTCCATATCCGCTATGACCCGCTACGGATCAGTCTAGCGGATTTATTGGATCAGTATTTTCTGATCATTGATCCAACCAGCCTGAACAGGCAAGGCAATGACATCGGCAGCCAGTACAGAACCGGTATCTACTATCAAGACGAAGCGGATCTGGCAATCATTCAAACCATGATCGACAAAGTACAGGATCAACATGATGAACCGATTACGGTTGAGGTCGAATCTCTTGTCCATTACTATCTGGCTGAAGCGTACCATCAGGATTATCTGGAACAAAACCCAACAGGTTATTGTCACATCTCTTTTGACACCCTGCCAGATCCATTATCCGGTCCAACGAACGGTCTGGTTGACGTATCACGGTACACAAGACCGGATGATGATGAAATCAAGCGGAAACTGAGCGATGAGCAGTACCGGGTCACCCAGGAAAATGATACAGAGAAAGCCTTTTCCGGCATCTACGACAAACATTTTGAAACCGGGATCTATGTTGATATCGTGACTGGTGAGCCACTTTTCAGTTCCAGCGACAAGTTTAACGCTGGCTCCGGCTGGCCAAGTTTCACACGGCTGATCGATCCCGCCGTCATACGTGAAGTCAGGGATTTGTCCTTTGGCTTCATCCGGGGTGAAGTCAGGAGCCGGGTTGGCAATTCACACCAGGGGCATGTTTTCACCGATGGACCGCAGGAGGCAGGCGGTCTGCGTTATTGCATCAATAGCGCGGCTCTTGATTTCATCTCGATTGACGATATGGAAGCGGCCGGTTATGGCTACCTGCTGCCGGTACTGCAAGATCAGCCGGAGAACTGAGGGCAGCAACGATATGCTATGCCCGTTCAGACACATAGAGACCACGTATAAGATAAGGCAACGATCACGGTTGATTTCATACGTTATTTAAAGATTTTGTTATTCTCATGTCTGTTTCTCTAACTGGAATTATCCGGTCATGTCAGGCATAATCATGATATGGCTATATGTCTGACAAAGGAGGACGCGACATGTCGATCCCCAGTGAAATCATGACCCGCAAACAGCGATGGACCGACTTTCTGGAAAACCGATATTGCCCGCGACACCTGTTTATCATCAACTGTGATCAGGATCAGCAGATCAGACCCAGACTCTGGCCTGATTGTTCGTCAGAACGGGTCGATTGGGCGTGGACACGCTACGTTCGCACCAGGGAGCAGATGCTCTGGCTGGAGGATGATGCCTTGCCGTATCTGGACATGCTGACCGGAACAGAAATTTTCGCCGAAGCGTTCGGCTGCCCGGTCTATCGCCCGCTGGACAGCAATCCGTTTGCCCTGCCGCTTGTCCATAATGCCCGGGAGGCATCCCGTATCAAGCCGGTCGACTTGTTATCTTCGACCTTAACACGTCTTTTCGAGAGCGCTGACCATCTGCGCGACCGCGCTGGCGATGGTGCACTGTTTCGACTCGTCGACATCCAGAGCCCGATGGATATTGTCGCCCTTATCTGGGATAAGAATGACTTGTATATCGCGCTGCTCGAAGAACCGGAAGCGGTCAGAGAGCTGGCTTCTTTGGTGTACCGCCTGCTCACGGATTTTCTGGACACCTGGTTCAGTCGTTATGGTTCTGATTTTATTGCCCACTATCCTGATTATTATATGCCACAGGGTATCAGCGTCTCTGAGGATGAGGTTGGCGTCATCAGTCCGGCCATGTTCGATCAGTTCTTTTTACCAGAGCTCGACGCCCTGTCCAATCGCTATGGCGGCATTGGTCTGCATTGCTGTGCCGATGCCGTCCATCAGTGGGATCGTTTTCTGACGATCCCGGGGTTACGCCTGATCAACCTTTGCCAACCAAGCTCTGTCACGATTAGCTCCTGGTCCTATTTTGCTGATGCTGCGGTACAATGGCCTGGCTGGGGTGGTGATGGCAGACCTTGGAAATGGCCAGAGCGGTATCCCCCCGGCAGCCGCATGGTTTTGTCGGTCACAGCCAGCTCACGAAATGAAGCCATTGAATTGTCGAAACGACTGAATGAGACCTGTCGCAGATCATCGTTAATTGAAACCTCACACAACGACCCGGAACAGATATGCGTAAGCGACAGTCAAAACCAGTAAAATAAATAGGGTATCGTTATGAACACAGGTTACCCAGCCTGCGCGGCAAGTCGCTTTTCAGGCATTGCTGTCTGACAAGGTGCTTATGTTGCGGTCAGAAACCTGTGCAGCAGGAGAAACCGTCAAAAAAACCTTTAAGGGAAGATGTTTTTTGATCAAGAATCAGAAAGGACTGTCTTATGAAACTTCGGAAAAAAGGCCGTGTCATCATCTTAACCACCACACTCATCATTGCTTTGCTGTTTGGTGGCTGTACAACACTTGAAAGCACTGATCAGACGTCTTCGCCTTCAACTGCACCGACAACACAAACCGTTAAGCCAACGGCAACACCCTCACCAACAGTCACGCCGACACCGGAACCGACACCGACGCCGGCGCCAGTCACAGATCCAGCAAAGCTCTATGTGCCACCGGAAGACCTGCCGGGCTATACTGCGCCGGCAGCACGTTCTGATGGGTCTTTCACGAAAGAGATGGCCTCTGGACAGATCCGATGGTGGGTCTATGATGGAAAAACTTTAACTGATCAGGCAATGGATGATGAAAACCCGATCGCCTTTGGTGAGGCAGAGACATATACCGACATACAGGGCGTGTTAACCTATCGTGGCAATCATCAGCGTAATCAGCCCGCATGGGGATCCGCTGACGTTGCGGAGAAACAACTGGAAATAGTCTGGACACACGATATCGGCGCCATCAGCGGCCATAACAGCTGGTGGCCGGGCAGTGGCTGGACCGGGCAGCCACTTCTGGTCAACTGGCCGGAAGAAACGCGAAAAGTCATGGGCTTGTACCCGGAGATGAAAGAAAAAGACCTGGTGGAAGTCATCTATCCGGTCTTTGACGGACATATCTATTTTCTCGATCTGGCGACCGGTAAACGAACAAGAGATCCCATATCTGTTGGTTTTGGCATGAAAGGCACCGGCGCTGTTGATCCCCGCGGCTATCCCCTGTTCTACACA
>JAAYLM010000079.1 GCA_012521915.1 Oscillospiraceae bacterium
ATCTGACTCCGGTTGAAAAACACGTTCAACCTGCGTCGGCGAGCCCATCAGCCCGTAATGTTTCTCCGACTGATCCGGAAGATCAGCCAGCGATAAGACTTTCACCGGGTCGTTCAGCCGCCGCTTGAAATGGCGGTAGGACGGCAACCGAGGGGTGTAAATGTCTTTTTCCACCGTAATCAAAGCCGGAAAAGGCAAACGGACCCGCTCATAGCTGTTCTCCATGTTCTGCTCGACCACCAGACCATGGCTGTCCAGGGAACATATTTTACTGACCCAGGTTACATGCGGGATACCCAGATGCTCTGCCAGTGCCGGACCGACCTGAGCGGTGTCCCCGTCTGTCGTCTGCCTGCCGCAGACAATCAGGTCAAAGGGTCCAATGCTGCGTATCCCGCAGGACAAGGTATAGGATGTGGCCAGGACATCAGAGCCGGCGAATTTCCGGTCAGACAAAAGATACCCTTCATCCGCACCCATCATGTAGGCTTCACGAATGACTGCTTCAGCCTGGCGTGGCCCCATCGTCATGACAGTAACCTGTGCGCCATATTGCTCCTTGAGCCGCAAAGCCGTCTCCAGAGCATACAGATCAAAGGGGTTCATTTTGCTTTTAAGGCCGTCCCGTTTCATGGCTCCGGTTTCTTCGTCAATTTCAACTTTGGTGGTTCCCGGAACCTGCTTGATGCAGACCATCAGTTTCATATGCAGACCCTCTTGAACACAGCCGCTTAAGTCATGCTGGTTTCTTCCATCCAGTGCAGCTGCTCCCAATACTCGGCACCGGTATTCTTCTGGGGCTGGCCCGGCGTGCTGCGGCCCTCCCTGATATAGCGGATCAGAAGATCCCTCAGCTGACGGACAACATCAGGATGCTGAGCGTAAACATTATTCCGCTCAGCGATATCCATCTCCAGGTCATACAGCTGGATAGGTGGCGAACCTTCTGGCTCTTCACCGGGTTTGGGATCACTCCAGCCTCCGGACCCGGGACACATTTCCAGTTTCCATTTTCCTTGCCTGATCGAAAAAGATCCATCAAAGGAATGATGGACAATAGCCTCCCGCAAGGGTTTGCTGTAGGCTTCATCCAGCCAGAGCGGCAGGTTGCTGACGCTGTCTTCAGCCGCGTCATCCGGCAGTTCAGCGCTAACCAGATCAGCCACAGTCGCGATGAAGTCCACCAGACAGACAGATTCATCCGACACACGGCCGGACTTGATGGCCGCCGGCCATTTCACGATCAGGGGGATCCGATGGCCACCCTCATAGATATCCGCTTTATGTCCCCGGAATATGTAATTTGGATTGTGTCCGAATTCAGCCAGCTCTGCGAAACCTGCGGTGGGAGAGCAGCCGTTGTCGCTGGTAAAGACAACAATGGTGTTCTGCATGATGTTTTTCTCCTGGAGCTTTCGTGTCACCTGGCCAATGATATCATCACACATGAGGACAAAGTCGCCGTATTGGTTGGTTCCGGATTTGCCGATGAAGTCGCCCGTCGGCAAGATGGGCGCATGCGGCGCCGTCAGCGGAAAATAAATGAAGAAGGGATCATCTGCCCACTCGTCAATCAAGTCCAGGACTTTCCCTGTCAAGGTGGGCAGCACCTCTTCATGGACAAAATCAGGGGCAACCGGACCTGTCCGGGCAAATCCCGGCCACTCAAAATATTCAATGCGATCCGGCTGTTCGGTTACCCGTTCATTTTCAATATAGGCAAAGGGCGGCATATCCATGGAGGCGCTGATGCCGAAGAAATAGTCAAAACCATAGGTCAGCGGGCCGTTATGGATGGGCTTGGTGTAGTCGATCGCCTAGATGGAACCGTGCATTTCCTCGCCGGCTCCTTCTGCCGGTGCCCAGACAAGTCCCAAGTGCCACTTACCGACAAC
>JAAYLM010000080.1 GCA_012521915.1 Oscillospiraceae bacterium
TGTTTGCTCGACATGGATGGCACCTACCAGCAACAGGATTTTTACACAGACCATTGCTTTGAATGGCTGGACATGACGGCTATCAGACAGAAGCGCCGGCTTTGCGATATGCGGGCACAGGGACTGATGCGCAGAAAACTGGCTGAAAGAGAAAGCAGAGGCCTGACCTTTATTGGCAGCAACCATTATCATTATGTCACGCTTTTTCTGCTTGAAGAGATCAAGCAGCCGTTTACCTTGATTTTGTTTGATCACCACAGTGATGCGCTGCCTCCTCCGACAGCTAATCTGCTTTCTTGTGGATCCTGGCTGCGGACAGCCTGGTGCCACCTGCCTTCACTGCAACAGGTTGTCCTGATAGGCTGTGATCGCCGCAGGTCTCCTGTCTGCCTGCCTCAGCGAAACGGATGCAGTCTTTGTCAGCTGGACAAAACCAGTTTTTCGCGGGATGATAGATGCAACAGGCAGCTTATCCAAAAGATCATCGGCCGCCGTGTCTACATCAGCATTGACAAGGATGTCCTGGCAAGGCAATATGCTGAAACCCCCTGGGATCAGGGGAATATGACCCTAAGTCAGCTGACAGGACTGATCAGCAGGATCAGCCAGATCGCATTAATGGCTGGCTGTGATATCTGCGGCGAGCCCGATGTTGACCGAGCAGGAAACCTATATGCCGCCGCGGCAGCGATGGCTCGTAACAATCAAACCAATCAGGCCATCTTGCAGACCCTGTTGCAGACGGATCTGATTAGCCCGCATCGGGCAGGATGAATGGAGCATAAAAATGTTGTTTTATGTTGGTACCCAAACCCGCCTTGGCGGTCCGGGAATCGTTGTCTGCAAACTGGAAAACAATCAGCTGGCCTGCCTGGGCAGCACTGAACTGGATAACCCCACCTACGTTATTTTATCATCTGACCGGAAAAAGCTTTATGCGATCAGCAGTGCCTCTGCTGAAGGTGAGGAGGGCGGATCGCTCGTCACCTTCATTGTCCAGGGTGACAGTCTATTGAAACAGCAGCAGTACAGTACGGGAACTGCTGGTCCATGCCACTTGTGCCTGAGCCCGGATGGACGTTTCATTTATACAGCCCAGTATCAAAGCGGGACGGTTGCCGCGTTCCCGGTTGATCCCCCTGGCCAAAGGATTCAGCTGATCCAACACCAGGGAAGAGGGCCTCATCCAGAAAGACAGCAGGGCGCTCATGTTCACCATGTGTCCTTTTTGCCTGGAACACAACGTCTGATCGCGATTGATCTGGGTCTTGACGCACTTGTCTGTTATGAACAGGATCCGCAAAACGGCCTGCTCAATCAATTCATGAGCTGGTCATGCCAGCCAGGTCTGGGTCCGAGACATCTTGTCTATGCGTCTGCCAATCTGATTTACCTTCTGCATGAACTGGGAAGTGCCGTCAGTGTTGTCAGAGTCGATGACAAGACCTTTACTCATCTGCAAACCCTATCAACCTTACCGCCGCTGTGGCAGGGTGAAAACACCGGCGCGGCCATCAGGATCAAAGGATCCTATCTCTTTGCCTCCAACCGCGGGCATGACAGCATTGCTGTATTACGAATTCAACCAGATGGCTGCCTGCACTTTATTGACTGTTTCTCATGCGGCGGCAGCACACCCCGTGATTTCTACCTGTTGCCGGATAACCGGATCCTGGTCGCCAACCAGGGCGGAACTGTCAGCCTGCTTAACTGGGATGAAAAAAATGAAACCATCCGGCCTGCAGGGAATCATCTGGATATCGCCGGTGCTGTTTGTATCTGTCCGGTCATCTGATCTTGTTGACGTGTTCTTTGGACCTCAAGCAAAATGATGGTCATCAGTGCATGATTGAATGAACAGCTAATCTCGTATACAATTATTTGTGATATCTTTTATCCTGCTCGGTCGGGATCCATTTGCCACCACCTGTCATCGCTTGCCGGTTTTCATTATGCCTGGTAAGGACGACATGATGAAAGGAAGAGCTGTCTTTGGACGTCATTGTTGCCAAGCTAAAGGAAGTCCTGTTTTCTGTGACGCCGATTATCATCATGGTTCTCTTGCTTAAATTTACGGTCACACCACTTGGAGCGGACTTGACCATCAGGTTTCTGCTTGGCTCTTTCCTGGTCATCGTTGGCTTAACGCTCTTCCTGATTGGTGTTGATCTTGGTATCACCCCCCTGGGCAATCTGACGGGCACCACACTCGCGAAAACCAACCGCATATGGATCGTCATGACAGCAGGCCTGGTGCTTGGCTTTTTCATCTCCATCGCTGAACCTGGTCTGCTTGTGCTGGCCAATCAGGTGGATCAGGTTACTTCTGGCCTGGTTTCCGACAAGACCATCCTGTTGGTTGTTTCTCTTGGCCTTGCCACATTGATCGCCCTGGGCTTTTTGCGGGTGTTTTTTAATGTTCCGCTCTACAAGATGCTGCTTGCTTTATATCTGATGATCTTCGGCTTGTCGATTTTCACATCACGTGAGTTCCTGGCTATTGCCTTTGACGCGTCCGGAGCTACAACCGGTGTGCTTGCCGTGCCCTTTATCCTGGCCTTGTCTGTGGGTATCTCACGTATGAAAAAAGACAGTAAAGCTTCGGAAAAAGACAGCTTCGGACTGGTGGCCATCGCTTCTACTGGTGCGATCATCTCTGTTCTGCTGCTTGATGTCCTTGGTGAAAAAACAAATTTCCTTGTGCCGGATATGTCAAACGGGGCAGATCAAGGTGGCATTTTATTGGCTTTTTTACGCATCATTCCTGAATATCTGAAAGACAGTCTTATTTCAATTCTGCCGTTGCTTGTTGTTTTAATTGTCCTGCAGCTGATGGCATTTCGTCTGAAGAAGCGGGAAATGCGTAAGTTGCTGACTGGTTTCGCCTTTGCTTTCATAGGCCTGTTTATTTTCCTGGTTGGTGTCAACGCGGGCTTTATGGACATAGGCATCATCATTGGCAGGGATCTGGCCTTGAAGGACAACAAAGCTTATATCCTGATCATCAGCTTTATCCTGGGTGTTGTGACCATTCTTGCAGAGCCGGCTGTTTATGTGCTGACCCATCAGATCGAAGATGTGACCAGCGGTTATGTCAAGCGAAAAGTAGTCCTGGTCACGCTGGCGGCCGGCGTGGGTATCGCTGTGGCCTTGTCGGTAGTACGGATTCTTACGCCTGGCATACAACTGTGGCATTATCTGCTTCCTGGCTATGTCATCAGTCTGGGTCTGATGTTCTTTGCCCCAAAATTATTTGTTGGCATTGCTTTTGATGCCGGTGGTGTCGCGACTGGACCGATGACAGCGACCTTTATCATGGCCTTCATTCAAGGTGCGGCCAATGCCCATGAAGGCGCGGACCTGCTGATTGACGGATTTGGCATGATCGCGATGGTCGCGATGATGCCCATTATCACTTTGCAGCTGCTTGGCCTGGTCTATGGCCTGAAGCGTAAAAAGACACTTTAGCAGACAACAGAGCAGATGGTTGGCCTCAAGCCTGTCTTGACAAGAGATGGCGTCCTTTGGTAGCTTTTATCTTGTCTTGATTTATGCTTCTGGGCTGATACCGGCCGCCGGCCTATTCTGTCCCGACCGGCAGGAGGAACTTGCATGAGAATCGCGTTTTCTACATTGGGTTGTCCCGACTTCAGCTGGCCAGAGATTTATGCCATGGCCAAAGATCTGGGTTTTGATGGTATTGAGCTGCGTGGACTGGGTGATGAGATTTTTACCGTTAAAGCCCCGCCATTTACGGACAGCGAACTGCCCAGGACTGTCCAGCTGCTGCGGCGGCTTCATCTTAGCATTCCCTGCCTGTCTTCTGGCTGCTGCCTGAAAAATGCGGATCAGGCTGGGCAAAACCATGATGAGGTGGTTGCCTACATCGAACTGGCCAGAAAACTTGGTACCCCATATGTCCGCGTTCTGGCAGATCGTCAGCCCAGGGCTGAAGGGGAAGTGGACGACAGCGTTGTGCTCGAAGCCTTGCAGCGGCTTGCACCGATTGCCGAGGCCGCCGGCGTGACTTTACTGGTCGAGACCAATGGTGTCTATGCGGACACCGCCCGACTGACCGGTTTGCTCAACGGGGTTTGCAGCGATGCAGTGGCTGCTTTATGGGATTTGCACCATCCTTACCGTTTCGCAGGAGAGTCGGCCGAAACGACCGTGAGAAACCTCGGTGCTTATATCCGTTATGTGCATGCTAAGGATTCTATCGTCGATGGAGATACCGTATCCTATCGCCTGATGGGTGAAGGTGACCTGCCGATTGATGAGATGATGCTGGCTTTACGCTCCATCAATTACGATGGCTATGTGTCTCTAGAGTGGGTCAAACGCTGGGCGTTCAATCTGGACGATGCCGGTGTGGTTTTCCCTCATTTCACCAACTTCATGGGGCGTTACCTGGAAAAGCATGCCGCCCAGGGCAGGCTATATGGCAACAGGACTGGAACCGGCCACTATGTCTGGGAAAAAGATGCTCTGATTGATCTGACCTTTCCCCAGGTTCTGGACCGGATGGTTGATGAGTTCCCTGATCAGGTCGCCTTCCGCTTCACCACCTTGGACTACACCAGATCCTACAGTGCTTTTCGGGATGATGTCGACCAGTTTGCCCGGTCGCTGATTGCACTGGGTGTCAAACCTGGCGACCATGTCGCCATCTGGGCAACCAATGTGCCGCAATGGTACATTACTTTCTGGGCTGCGACAAAAATCGGTGCGGTTCTGGTCACTGTCAATACATCTTATAAAATATATGAAGCGGAATATCTGCTGCGCCAGTCCGATACCCATACACTGGTCATGATTGACGGTTATAAAGACTCTGACTATGTTGCGATCATACATGAGCTTTGTCCGGAACTGGCGACCACACAAGCCGGCAAGCCTCTGCACAGCAGGCGGCTGCCTTTCCTGCGTAATGTTGTGACCATTGATTCCAGTCAGCCAGGCTGCCTGACCTGGGAAGACGCGATGGAACTGGCTGAAAAGGTACCGTTTGAAGAAGTGCAGCGGCGCGCTTTCTCACTTAACAAGCATGATGTCTGCAACATGCAGTATACATCCGGCACGACCGGATTTCCTAAAGGCGTGATGCTGACTCATTACAATGTCATTAATAACGGCAAGACCATCGGTGACTGCATGGATTTGTCAACCGCCGACCGTATGTTGATCCATGTGCCGATGTTTCATTGCTTTGGTATGGTGCTGGCTATGACTGCGGCTATGACGCATGGAACCGCCATGTCGCCAATACCGTCTTTTTCACCGCGCCTTTCGCTGTCCTGCATCAACCAGGAAAAAATAACCTGTTGCCATGGTGTGCCCACGATGTTTATTGCCATGCTGGAGCATGAAGATTTTGCCAGAACTGATTTTTCACAAATGCGGACAGGTATTATGGCCGGAAGCCCATGCCCGGTGAAAGTCATGCAGGATGTCCAGCAGAAAATGAACATGCGGGAAATCACCATTGTATTCGGCCAGACAGAGGCTTCGCCCGGTTGTACACAGAGCAGGGTGGATGATCCGCTGGACGTGCGTGTCAACACAGTTGGCCGTCCTTTGCCCGGTGTTGCCTGCAAAATCGTTGATCCCATGACCAATGAAGCGCTGCCTGATGGTGTAGACGGGGAGTTTGTGGCCAAAGGCTACAACATTATGAAAGGATACTACAAGATGCCTGAAGCTACAGCTGCAGCTATTGACGCAGAAGGCTGGCTGCATACCGGTGACCTGGCCAGGCGGGATGCTCAAGGCAACTTTAAAATTACCGGCCGCATCAAAGATATGATCATCCGCGGCGGAGAGAACATCTACCCAAAAGAGATCGAAGACTTTATCTATACGCATCCGTCCGTCAAGGATGTTCAGGTTATCGGTGTGCCGGACCGCCAGTATGGTGAAGAGATCATGGCCTGTGTGATTCTCAAGGAAGGCATGGCCTTAACTGCCCAGGCTTTGCAGGATTACATCAGAGCTCATATGGCTAAGCATAAAACACCCAGATACATCGACTTTGTCAGCGAGTTTCCCCTTAACGCGGCTGGCAAAGTAATGAAGTACAAAATGCGTGAAGCTGCTGTGGCCAAGCTGAAACTGCAGCTGGACAGCAGTATTGAGACGGCCTGAGGAATATCGCGACTTGCACGATGACATAAGGCCAGACAGATCGGGAGGTCTGCAAATGAGAAAAATCAGAATCGCTATTAACGGCTATGGCAATCTGGGAAAGAGTGCCGAAATCGCTGCGCGTCAGTTTCCGGATATGGCATTGGCTGCAATTTTAACCCGGCGGAATCCCCGCAGCATCCAACCTGCTACAGCCGGCCTGCCGGTCTATCACCTGGATCAGGCCGCAAGCCTTACCGGCATGATCGATGTCATGATTTTATGCAGCGGCAGCATGAAAGATTTGCCGGAGCAAGGCCCGGCCATGGCAAGGCTTTTCCACACTGTTGACGGATACGATACCCATGCACTGATTCCCGAATATTTCGCGGCTATGGATCAGGCTGGCCGTTCTGCCGGGAAACTGAATGTCATTGCAGCTGGCTGGGATCCTGGTCTTTTATCTCTGCAGCGTCTGCTGAGCCGCGCTATTTTGCCGGCCGGTAAAGACGAGACCTTCTGGGGAAGAGGCGTCAGCCAGGGCCATTCGGACGCGATCCGCCGCATCCGGGGTGTCGTTGACGCCCGCCAGTATACCATACCCCGTGAAGACGCGGTCGAAGCTGTTCGCGAAGGTGAAGACCGGGAACTGTCAACTGCGGACAAACACGAGCGGGAGTGCTATGTTGTCCTTGAAGAAGGAGCTGATGCCCAGGCTGTTGCGGCTGCAATCAAGGCAATGCCCCATTATTTTGCTGATTACCACACAACGGTGCACTTTGTTTCCTTGGCTGAGCTGAAGCAGAATCATGCCGGCCTGCCTCACCAGGGTTTGATGATGCGTAACGGACGGACAGGTCGTGACCAGCAGCACAGACAGCTTTATTCTGTCAGCCTTCAGCTGGATTCCAACCCGGACTTTACGGCGCATGTCCTGCTGGCCTGTGCCCGCGCTGCCTTCCGCATGGCCGGGGAAGGTCAGCAAGGCGCCAGAACAATGCTGGATATTCCGCCGGCCTATTTATCCTCGCTGTCATCTGCAGAACTGCTCAGCAGTATTTTATAGAGGCGCTGCAGAAAAGCCACTTGGGAAGCAGGCACGCATGTCTTAGATGAACCCTTGATCAACGCGATCTGTTTTTTGTCGCGATGAAGATGGTTTTGTCATTTTTATTTTTTGAGTGTGGAAAGTCTGCTGTTTGCGTAACAGCAGATTCTTACAAATCGCCTGGCTGTGTCTCGACTTTTGCAATAAAAAGAGAGAAGAAACGTCTGTAATCATGAAATAGCAGTGATTACAGGCGTTTTTACATAATCCGAAAGTTGTGGTACGTAGACACTATTTTTTCATGGTTTGGATTACACTTTTATTAAGAAACTTCTTGGAGAAATCAAGATTAAAGCAA
>JAAYLM010000498.1 GCA_012521915.1 Oscillospiraceae bacterium
CATGATAACCTCCATTTCGCCGCGGAAGCGGCGTCACAAATAGGGATGAAAAAGGGGTGTTCCTCATTTTCTGGTATAATGTCCTTCTGAAAGAAGATACACTACAAAGCACGGTGAGGTGAGTCGTAGATTACACTTCAAGGTTCAAAACAGTATGATAACCAGTGTAAGAGTCATCTTTCAAGCACAAATAAGTGGTTCCGTGAGACCGAACGCTAATCATTGTTTTAACGCTTCGTTAAATGTGTGATGGCTCAGTCACTGTCTTCTTTCAGCAAGCGAAAGGAGGCATTACCGTGAAAATTGTTTACCCCATCTGTTGTGGCGTCGATGTACACAAAACCTTTCTCGTTGCCACAATCATCACAACCCGTGAAATCACCCCCCACTATGCCCGAAAGCGATTTTCTACCTTCAACAATTCCATCTTGCAGTTCAAGCAGTGGCTTCTCACCAACAACTGCCTGGATGTCTGTATGGAATCGACCGGAAAGTACTGGATTCCCGTTTACAATCTCCTGGAGGATTCAATCCGTGTCACTGTCGCCAATCCCAAATGGGTTCGTGCGGTTAAAGGCAATAAGGACGATGTCAAGGATTCTAAATGGATCGGCGACCTTTTCCGGTTAGGCCTGGTACCTGGCAGTTATATCCCTCCCAGACCTATTCGCGAATTACGCGAGTATACACGCTACCGTTCTAAACTTGTCTCGTGCAGGTCCAGTGAGAAGAACCGTTTTCAAAATTCATGGACCGTCTGCAATGTAGCCCTTGATGCTGTCGTATCCGACATGTTTGGCAAGTCTGCCGCTTCCATCACGGATTACCTGCTGACGACCGATTCCTTTGACCCTCAACACTGCATATCCCTTCTGCAACGATCCTTGAAGAAAAAAGCAGATCAAGTCGTCGCATCCATTGAAGGATACCAGATGAGCAACAGTCAAAAGGAGCGAGCGCTACTGGTACGGTCTCATTTGGACTTCGTGGACCAGGCTATCGACAGCCTGGACCAGAAACTGGACGTTATGGTTGCTCCTTATGAAAGCGCTGTGCTCTTGCTTGGTACCATTCCCGGAGTTGACCGATCTTCTGCCATCACGATCATCTCCGAGATTGGTACTGACATGACCCAGTTTGGCAGTTCCAAACGTCTGTGTTGCTGGGCCGGTCTGACTCCCGGCAATAATGAGTCTGCCGGTAAGAAGAAATCTGTTCGCATTACACGTGCCGGTGTTTACCTCAAACCTGCTTTGGTCCAAGTGGCTCATGCAGCCGTGAAATCGAACAAATCTTCCTACTATAAAACCAAATACGAACGCATCTGTAAAAGAAGAGGCAAAAAACGGGCTATAATCGCGATTGCCAGGATGATCCTTACCGCCATCTACCATATGTTCACGACCGGCGAGGTCTTCAATCCGAGCGATCTTTATAAAATCGATATGCCTCAGGAGATGCTGCTCAAACAACAAGAAAAGGCGGTGAAGCAAGCTTTAAAACTCCTGACTTCCCTGGGTCTGATACAATCTGCTGACATATCTGTTCCCGTAGCGTAAGCCACTTCTTCTGTTGCTTTTCGCTCTGTTACGGTGACCTTATTTTTGTGCGCTCATTTGTCAAGGTTCTATTTGAATTTTTCACGCTAAATACCATTGTTACGGATAAGGCTGTCGTGGTTCCCCCGCTCGGCGATTCGGCCATCCTGGAGAACCAGGATTTCATCAGCAGCGAGGACTGTGGAAAGACGATGGGCGATCAGGATACTGGTTCGGGAACGGATCAGTGGCTCGATCGCCGCCTGGATCAGGGCTTCCGAGATAGAATCAAGGGCGGATGTCGCCTCATCGAAGATGAGCACGGCCGGATCTTTGAGGAGAACCCGGGCAATAGACAACCGCTGTTTTTCCCCGCCGGAAAGCTTCAGTCCGCGGTTTCCGACCATCGTCTCATAGCCCAGAGGCTGCTGCTGGACGAAGGAATGGATGTTGGCTTTACGGCAGGCCGCCTCGAGTTCGGCCGCGCTGGCGTCTGGTTTGGCATACAGCAGATTCTCGCGGATTGTCCCCTGGAACAAATAGGTGTCCTGGGTCACGATCCCGACCCGGCTGCGCAGGTAGTCAAGGTCCAGCTGGCGGACATCGATGCCGTCGAAAGACACGCTGCAGCCCGTTGTATCGAAAAGACGCGGAATCAGGTTGATGATGGTGCTTTTCCCGGCCCCGGATGCGCCGACAATGGCAATGCTCTTGCCGCTGCTCAGGCTGAAGCTGACCTGCTTCAGGATGGGGTTGGCCGGTTCATAAGAAAATTCTACATCAGCGAAGCGGATCTCGCCCCGGGTCTTGTCCGGGGCGACCGCACCAGGCGCATTGCGGATTTCCGCCGGAAGGTCGAAATAGTCGAAGATCCGGGTGAAGAGCGCCATGGATCGGATCCAGTCCGCCTGGATGCCCATCAGGGCATTGACCGGCGTGTACATCCGGCTCAATAAAGCCACCAGCACGGTGATATCCCCGACAGTGAGCCCGGAATCATGCCGCATCATCAGGATGCCGCCCATCAGGTAGATGAGCATCGGCCCGATGCTGGAAAAGGTGCTCAGACCCACCCGGAACCAGCGTCCGGCCATCCGCTCGCGAATGTTGAGGCGGACCATCTGCTGGTTCGCGGCCGTATAGCGGCTGTATTCCGCCTGCTCGCGGCCAAACAGCTTCACCAGGAGCTGTCCGCTGACGGACAGCGTCTCATTGAGGATGCTGTTGATCTCGTCCTGACGGGATTGGGCTTCCCGGGTCAGTGCCCAGCGGGTCTTGCCCACCCGCTTGGTCGGCAGGGTGAACAGGGGCACCAAGACCAGCCCCAAGCTGGCCAGGATCCAGTTCTTGCTGTACATGGCAAAAACGGCCAGCCCCAGGGTGATGATGTTGGACAAGATGCTGGTCAGCGTATTGGAGATGATCTGCTGGACGCCGGAGATATCGCTGGTCATCCGGGTGATGATGGCTCCCTGGCTGTTCGCGGTAAAAAACCGGTGGGACAGGGATAGCAGGTGGCGGTACATGCTGGTGCGCATGTCCAAGG
>JAAYLM010000081.1 GCA_012521915.1 Oscillospiraceae bacterium
GCCATGATATGACCCCCTGTCAACAGCACATTGACTTTGACTATCTTTGACTATATTTTATTATACTGAATCGTTTTGATTTGTCAAGCAAGGCAAGCAAGGCAGGTTGGCTCGCCGTCTATCTGACATCAGCCCTTTGTGTCATTCATTCTTGATGACCTCAACGCCATTAAAAAAGCCTCCGGAACAAGTCCCGGAGGCTGATCAGTCTATGTCTGACAATGATTACTCGATTGTGCAGTACATAAAGTATTTATATCCCAAGGGATTAGAGAAGAATCCTTTAACACTACTGTCGATCATATAAAGATCTGTATAGTAGTAAAGAGGCGTAATGCAGCCCGTGCTCATAAGCTGGTCTTCAGCAATATGCATCATGGCATAACGGGATTCGGTGTCGGTGTTTGCCTTGATCGCTGCGATAACCTGGTCATAGGTCTCTGCCCATGTTCCATTCTCAACTTTAATATCGGAACCGAGAGCGGTCAGATCCAAGTTGTACATGCCCAGGTCTGCATGGTCGTCCTTGCCAAGCTGCACATCATTGTTTCCGGAAGTTGACGTCCACATATCCAGAAAGGAGATGGGGTCATTGTAGTCAGCCAGCCAACCGTTACGGGCGATAGAATAATCGCCTTCTTTTCGGGTATTCAGGAACGTATTCCACTCCTGGTTTTCCAGCGTCATGTTAATGCCTACAGCGGCCAGCGCACTTTGCAGATATTCACCAATAGCTTTGTGTCCCTCATTGTTGTTGTACAAATAGTTCAATGTCGGGAAATCTGTGAATTTCTGATCGGCTTCGTCAAATGCGTAATACTTCTTCAGTGTTTCAATGGCATTGGCAAAGTTGGTTTCGATGGCATTCT
This sequence comes from Oscillospiraceae bacterium, assembly GCA_012521915.1. Classification (GTDB taxonomy): domain Bacteria; phylum Bacillota; class Clostridia; order Saccharofermentanales; family UBA5734; genus JAAYBY01. The sequence continues at coordinate 870 of JAAYLM010000081.1, forward strand.
CGGATACATCGTAATAGCCGGTATAACCGCTGTCGCCACCAGCATTTTTATAGAATTCTGAACCATCAGCATCGGTCATGCCCATCGCGACAAATGACGAGGCGGGAACTTGACCGGCCTGGCCGATTTCAGTAACAATGTAATTTCTGTCGAACAAAAGCGCAACAGCATTGCGGACTTCTGCTCTCGCGGCTTCAGCCTCGACACCGGTAAGCGTACTGGTCGCAGGCAGAATTTCTTCGTTGACGTTCCAGCTGACATAGTAGGTACCAATCTGCCCTGCGATAACAAATTCGTCAGGATATTCGGTTTTCAGATTGGCAATTTCATTCGTAGGCACGTCATCGATGAGCAGCCAGGCACCGCTCTTAAAATTGGCGAGCATGTTGTTGGCGTCATCAGAAAGGAAAAATTCAATTTTATCCATCGTGACGGTGTCCGCTTCATACCAGTCAGGGTTCTTTTCCAGGGTGATCACGCTGTTGTGATCCCAACCAGACATGACATATGGACCATTACTGACATAGGTGGAAGGATCAGTCGCCCATGCTTCATCGGCAACAACGTCTTCACGGACAGGGAAATAGGTGGGGAATGCCAGAAGCTCATCCCAGTACGCAACAGCGTTAACCAGGGTCACTTCCAGAGTCTTGTCATCGGTGGCTTTGACATTCAGATTATCCGGGAAACCATCAACGACTTCAAACATGTAGCCGTAGTCGGCACCCAGTTCGGTGGAGGCAGCGCGCTTCCAGGCAAACTCAAAATCTGCCGCGGTAACCGCTTCACCATCCGACCAGAGCAGGCCGTCACGCAGGGTGTAGGCATAGGTGACAGTGCCGTCATCATTGAGGACACCTTCCACCAGTTCCTCTGCTGCATCCGGAAGAATGACGAGTTTTCCGTCAGCATCTTCTCCCCATTTTGCCAATCCGGAGAACAGATGGGCAATCATGGTAGCCCCGTCTACTGCAGAGTTCAAAGCGGGATCAATGGTGTCAGGTTCAGAAGCGAGCGAAACGGCAATAGATGTTGCCTCTCCTCCCTCAGATGTCGATGTTGTTCCTTCAGTACCTGTTGTGCTACCTGTTGTGGTGGTCTGACCAGCCGATTCCGCGGTTGTTCCAGTAGTGGTCTCATTGCCAGCACAGGCTGCCAATCCGAACACCATGAAAACGGCTAGTAGCAAAGCTAATAATTTTTTCATAGTTCTCATCCTTTCTAATCTAATGAATAATCTATTTTCCAAAATATACGGGATGCTTTTCGTGATCCACGCATATACTGAAACAAAGTCAGTTGATTTCGCCCACCCGGTGAC
>JAAYLM010000499.1 GCA_012521915.1 Oscillospiraceae bacterium
CAGTTAAATGCAATGGTACTGCCACCGATGGTCAGCGTTGGTTTGCGCACAGGGCTCCTGTCCACTGCATGGCAGCTCAGCTGATGCAAACGAATATCCCCGCCGCCGGCACGCATGACGCGGATGGATCCTATACCATCACAGTATACCGGGCTGCGGTAACGGGAATAGTAGTCATGTCCGGTCTTCTGGTCACCTTGCCAGTCCAGGTCATCCCATTCGCCATTATCCTTTTCGCAGAGCATGAAGCTGCGCGTGCCGCTGAAACCAAGATCAACGACATGGTCGCTAAAGCCGTTGCTGCGCGGCTGCCTGGCATCCAGACGCACGTCGAGCTTGCCGGCTGCGCCATCGCTGCTCAAGGTCAGGACAAGAGCCTCTTTACCGCAGATGTCCAGGTACTCGGGGAATTCGCGAACCAGAGGCGGACGAACCGGTTGATCCGGATCGAACTGCCAGATGACTGTGCCCGCATCGTCTGCTGCGGCCGATTGCACTTCCAGGCGTATAACGGGTTTCTGCGCAGAAAAGGGGTTTTCAACCGTTACATTGTCCGGTTCGTCCAGCCGGTATGGCTGGGCGAACAGGCGGGTCAGCTGTTCAAAGCCGAAGCGCTCGCCGTCCTTGACCAGACGCCAGCCTTGTGCAGGTGCCTTGAGCCGCTCGCAGACAGAAGAAGAGAAGTAACCGCTGGAGCGCAGGCGGGTGTAGCGCGCGATCTGTTCGGCATAGCGGTTGATGACTGGATAGCGTTCAGACAATTCGGGCGGGCTCAACATGTAGGACAAGCCGGAACCGTATGCCACCGCCTTGCTGCCGATGTAGTCGATATCATCACTGTACACGTATTTGGTTGTCCAGTTCTCACCGGGTTCCCGATATGGTGTTGCTGCAGGATAAAGCGAAAGCCAGCCCAGCTGGCTGGGCAGCAGCTTCCTGTGCGACCGTGCCTCATTGTCGGCACAATGCAGGTCAATGAAGCGTTTGTAAGCAGATGTCGGGTAGTCGAAAGCGCCGGCTCTGGAGCGGGCGGTCCAAACCAGTGGGTGTATCGTGGAATACTCCACCAGCGGCGTCCGGACGCAATGACGCAGCGTTTCACGCACAAACAGGGCTTCGTAGTACCAGCCCAAGCCCTCCAGGTCGCCGGTACAGCAGGCGCCGATGCACTCCAGGCCATCAAAGTACATCGTATCAAATCCGCCTTCATTGTATGTCTGGGCTTTATTCTTGGCCAGTTTGTAAAACAATGCGCTTCCGGGTGTGCACTGGAACAGATTGTACATCGAGCGTAGATGGCGCAGTTTCCCACCTTTCTTATGGGTTTGAGCGGCTGTGCCCAGATGGCCGCGCCGGCAGCCCGTCAGCCGGTGCGCACCATCATGGCTGCTGAACGATATGATCTCATGGTCAATCAGCAGACAGGTGACTTCCCGGGTGGTGTGGGTCGTCTGGTAGAGCGGCACTTGTACCGCATCTTCTTCGATGAAAAGCTGGTCAGATTTCGCGTCAAGGTCCTCAGCCAGCGTGTATTCGGCTAAGCTGTCCAGGTCCGGGTCGGGTACAGGACTGACAAAGCTGGAACGCACATCCACCATCCCCGAGTAGGAATGCAGGCCGGCCAGACAGTTATGCGCATGCAGGACATCCGACACTTTGCTCTTGAAATCCAGTACACCCCGGGGAAAAAGCTCTGGGTCAAAGCGGTAGTCCGCATGACGGTACAGGTAGCCATGGTGAAAGTCAACCATGCTGACGCCCGACTTGAGCAGAGGCGCCAGCCAACGGTCATCGGAAATGTCGGGCGTAGTGCAGGCCAGCACATAGTCATCTCGGGCACCAGGTGCTTCAGCACCGTAAGGCCCGCCATAGGGATTCATTGGGATGTCGTCGATACTCAGATGGGCAATTGCCCGTTTCAGGACTGCCCGCAAGTCTTCGAATTTCGCACCGGCAATAGCAGCCGATACGCCTACTGCTCCCAGCTTCGCATAGGCCAGCGCGCCCAGGTGTTCACTGCGTCCGGGCAGCTCCAGCAAATTGCAACGCAGGTGCAGAC
>JAAYLM010000500.1 GCA_012521915.1 Oscillospiraceae bacterium
CGCAGAGCAGGACATATGCTGCCGCTTTGTCCATGGTTTCAGTCTGAACAAGCAGGAGCAGACAGCATATGGCGATCAGTAAAAGACTTTTCATGGTGACCTCAGGCTGCGTACATCCTGTAAAGAATGGCGTTGACCAGACGCATGGGCAGCAGTTTCCGCAACAGGGCGGCGGTCTTGTACAACAGTCCCGGGGTATAGACCAACGGCGGTTTGCGCCTGTTGATGCGGCGAATGATGAGGCTGGCCATCTTTTCCGCGGCCATGCCCTTCTCTTCATCGGCGGACATCCGGGCAATCGAGCGTCGTGCGCGATCCGCGTAGGGCAGATATTCATCCGCAGGACTGCAGACTCGGGCAGCGGTGAATCCGGTACGGGTATCGCCCGGCTGGACCAGCATGCAACGGATGCCATATGGCTTGACTTCGTTGGCCAGAGCCATCATCAATGCAGCGACAGCGGCTTTGCTTGCTGAATAGATGGCCTGGAAAGGAATCGGCAGGAAACCGGCGACCGAGCCAAGTTGTACAACCAGTCCGGCTTTTTGCCTGCGCATGACCGCCAGTACAGATGGCAGCAGCGTGCAGGAACCTGTGAAATTCGTCTGAATCTGATTGGCTGCGTCAAATGCCTCTGTCGCTTCAACAGAACCGGCCAGACCGTAACCGGCAGCTTGAATCAAGACATCGACACGCTGCTCATGCTGCATGATGCGCCCGACCATTTTGTTTGCCGCAACTGCATCTGTTACATCAAGCGGTGCGCTGCAAAGGCATCCGCCATCTTCCTGCTGCCCTGAAAAATCATCCATCAGACTGCGGGCCAGCGCGTAAACCCGGCAGCCACTGGCTGCCAGCTGTTCAGCCAAGGCCTTGCCGATACCTGAGCTGGCACCGGTTATGATGACGACCCGGTTCTTGATGAGATGCTTATCCTGATTCAGCGTTGTTTGTGGCTCCTGGTTGACAGGCATGGTTGACCGTCCTCCTTGCTGCGGGTGGCAACCGGATAATAACGTTTGATCTGGTCGCGGCGAAGCGTGACATCAGGCAGGTACTGGCGCAGCAGCTGCCAGAATGCCTTGCTGTGATTCAGATGAATCAAGTGGCAGAATTCGTGCAGGATCACATAATCCAGAAGTTCAGGCGGCAGGCAGGCACAGCGGCGGTTGATGCTGATGGCGCCCTTTGCGCTGCAGCTTCCCCAGCGGCTGACCAGATCCTTGATGCGTATGACTCGGGGCAGGGGCAGCTGGTGGTCCACAATCAGTTCCTGAACACGTTCCCTGATAAGTCGGTCAGCCTGGCCGGCTTCTTTCGGAGGCAGCGATTCCACAGGGTACATGTTGTCACTGGCTTGCTGCCGTTCTTTGATCCATTCGATCCGTTCGCGTAAAAAGGCCTCGATCTGGCGGCGGGAAACGTTAGGGGGGCTGCGTACCTCAATCGTTCGGTCCGGCCGGACGACAAGGGCCAGGGTCCGGCGCCGGGAGCGGATCAGCTGATAGGTGGGCATTTCTTGTCTGCTAATGTCAGCGTCTTTGGCCATAGCCCAGCTCCAGACAGCGCAAAGCACGTTCTCTGCTGGATCCACCCAGAGCGATCTGGGCTTCCAGGTAACCAGGGTGTCCGGCCAGAAACGTCGTCATGTAGCGATCCGGGTCATGGGTGAATGCCAGGATTTGCTGCAGTTGATCGCTGCTGATCAGGCTGGTGTCTGCCGCCTGCTTGAACAAGCTTGCGTCAATGGTGATCAGACTGGATAACCCTACTCCTTCTGCAGCAAGGATCGCCCGTCCATTTTGATTGCGGTCAACGATGGCCAACGTCCGGTGTATC
>JAAYLM010000082.1 GCA_012521915.1 Oscillospiraceae bacterium
GGGTACCATTGCACCACATTGACCGTGTCAAAACGACCATGCTCAGTTATGATGCCGTAACGCCTGAAATGGACACCGTCGTCGCTGACCAGGGAATATAGCGCCCGATGCCAGGTCCCATCCTCGTTTTTAGTCTGATAGCACGTGGTTGCCTTGTATCGTTCCGGTACCGCAGGTGTCGGATTCTCATCCAGCATAACAAAGCAGCTGTCCAGGGAGCGCAGTCCGGGGAACATGGATTTTACAAGAACAATGTTGTTCTCCCTAGTGCCATTGAATTCGTGGAGGCCCAGATTGGGTCGTTCCCAGTGTAGACCGTCTTCACTTTCAATCATGCAGTATTTCACGTCCGACAAGGTATGCTCCGTGCCTTGCGAATTCATCATTTGCCAAGCTTCGTAATACATGCGATAACGATTCAGTTGCGGATCGAAGACCAAAGAGAAAGCACCGCACCCATCGCCCTCCCAAGGCTGGTCAAACGTCATTAGAACCTGTTTGCGAAGTGGGTGGTGCACCAAATGGCTTGCTGTTGTTTTTCCTGTGTCAATCATGCCATTGTCCCAAAAAAACGCTCTCTGGCTGCCAAGTGAAATCATGTTCGCATTCTCCCGGAGTTTATTTATCCTTGCTCACAACACTCATGGATGGACACCCGGAGGACTTGTAGACAGGGCTCCTTCAGAGTGATCTTCGTATGCTCATGCATACCATGTGCTTCAATGCTCTGGTACCGTTAAGGTTTCCACCCTTTGCGCCAAATCGGATTTCCGATGGCAATGCGATACCCGACCGTATCGGTTCTGTAACGCCGGTCTTCGTCCCAGACCTCTGCCCGGTAAAATCCGGCTGACGGATCGGTATCAACAGCAAAATAGTTCATGCGAAGCGGGTCAAGTGGGGCACGGAACACCATTTCACGGTCGTTCCACAGTTCGACATGGTAGTGATGGTTTTCGTAGAGAACACTGTCATGGAAATCACCGACAGCCAGTACAAGCCGTTGATCGTCATATGAGCACACTCCACCCATTCGCGTCTGCCCCATCAGCATGCGAATGCCTACGTTGCCACAACTAAAATCGCCCGCCCGCAGATATGGGAAAAAAGAGGGGATGCACCGTTTGCGTGCGTACAGCGTTGTCAGCGCACCAGTACCGGGATGGTTGTGCAGATCACCGCCAGCGCAAGCCCACACTCTTTTTCCCTTGGCTAACAACTGCATCCAGAGCTCATAATTTTGCTCAGTCTCTTTCGTATTCAGATCCATATAAAAAACTTCTATGCCGGTAAAATCACGGAACCAGTAATCCAAAGGATTTTGCGACGCCATGATCTGTTTCGGATGCGGGATCACGAAAAAACCACCGTGTGCGCGTACAGCATCGATCAACTGGCCGAAACGCTCTGTTGTGAATCGCGGATAGGTAAAATGTCCTTCTCGCCCGCCGGCAAATTCAAATTCGGGAAACGCGCTGAGGATTGTCTCTAGAGCGCCGCGATTCGGGAAAAGCATATTGTAATGCAGATTAGGAACCTCAGCTCCGCTGTCTGTTATACTGGTACCCGGTTCTGTGCCGCAGACAAAAAGGCTGTCATCCCATTCATCCAGGTACATGTGACGCACCTGCCTGTGGTCAAGGATCGCCGCAAAATCCATTTTTAGAACGGGCATCTCTTTTTTCCACATGTCCAATGAGCACTTACCGTCGCTCGTTCCACCGGAATACGAATGGTCATGAAGTTCACCGAAAAGAACGATTCTTCCAGCATAGGCCCGTTCAAGTGCATCTCTTTCTTTCACATCGTCATTCATCATATGCTCCCTGACAAAAATACATCACCGGCGTTTTCAGCCAGCAAAAGCTGCATGCCATCTTACCTGCGCTTTTTATAAATATGCTTCCGGGATTTCATCTGCAAAGCCGTATCCAGCGGCTTGTAGCAATCCCCGTACAAAACCATTATATCTCTTTTGGCTTGGTTTGTTTTCTGTTTCATTTTATGATACAACAAATTCAAGCATGTCATATCAGATGGAAGGCAGATAGGATTTATTATGACAGTCGATGATTTACATATTATTCATTACTATCATCCGAATTGCACACCATTGCAGAATATTGTCCGGCTACCTGAAACAGAAGCATGCTCACTGGCGCATCAGATGGCTGCGAAAAACCTGGAGACAACGGCCTTTTATCGTTTTACCGATTTTGAAAATTACTATCCGCTCAGAGTACGGGCCGATCAGATCATGCATCAGGCGTTTATTGCGCTGGGTGGCCAGCCAGCCACAGAGCATCCCTTGTTTTTTGTCTTGCAGGGCAGCGAATATCTGAAGCGCTGGTTTGATGATGGACAGGCCATCACATTGCCTCTGAAGACCATTCCGGATCAATATATCAGCTTCACCTACGGTGACAGCAGCGCGATGCTGCAAAGACAAGGTGACATCCGGTTGATGAATAAAGATTTGCTGATGTCAGCGATTCAGGACTACAACGGAAAGGTCGATGTATTTTTGAAAGACATCACTGACCAGTATCACTATATTGAAGTGCAAGTATGGCATGACGCATATTGTCAGCCTGAACAATCGCTGCCCTGAAACCATGATGACGACGACCGGCAATGAGCCTCCCACATTATGCCCCTTTACGTGAATAAATCACGCATTGCCATCATTGCTTTCTTGGCAGAGACAGAGGTACCACGCTGCCCGTTTACCGGTCTGGATGGTTTTCACTTCGGAAAAATGGCTGCGCATTTCCTGCTGTATCTTCTGAATAAAATTAAAATAGTCGCCGCCCTCCAGACGTTCGATAAGGCTGGTCAGGCTTCCCTCCGTCTGGTTGTAGTCCATGATAATCACCAGCCGGCGTGCTGTCGTTTTCATAAAAGAATAGAGCACTGAGCGGGTGGCCGGATCAAGGCCATGCAGAACATAGCTGGCGACAACCAGATCATGTTGCCTCAGCTGCTGCTGCACCGGTTCATGCAGGATATCGCCGCAGATAAAACGGTTGTTGTTTGTCTTGTTGAAACGTCGTGACAGCCGGATCATGCGATCCGATCCATCTATTCCAGTGACTTGAAGTCCCTGCTCAGCCAGGACAAAAGCCAGGGCTCCGGTGCCGCAGCCGATATCCAGAACGGTTTCGCCTGGGCAAAAAAGAGCCGATCCATGCTGATTGACCGCCCGGCGGTATACACCGACCTGGCGTCGGAAAAAGAGTCCGTAAACCGGCGCGATACGTTCAAACAAACGAATGTGGTTTTGTCTGTCCATGTTTTTACTTTAGCATGCTTGCTGTATCTGCGCCAGATACCGTCTGGAGAAACCTTCTGAAACACCGTTCATGCTGCATCAACGGTTCAATTTTGCTTAAACAGCAATTTACACTTGAATGCTTTGCTTTGGCATCAAAGCTTTGTGGCAATTTCCTCTACTGCTTTTCTGGTTGTTTCTGTCCGGACATAAGGTAGGTATTGTTCAATGTACCTTGCCAACGCCCGGGTGTCTACCGGACGTGGTGCGCCGCCGGTGGCTTTCAGGAAATTACCGCCGCATATTTTGGCAGCAGCATCTTGGGGCAGCGCCAGACCTGTCAGTAAAATATCTTGTGTGTAGGGGAACTGCTCGTCAGTTGTGAGGAAGCGCAACAGTCGGGCAATCTTGTCTGTACCGACCTCTGGCGTCTGCCAATCGAAATAATCGGTGCCGAGTAGTATGCGCTCTTGCCATTCCAGAAAAAATGCTCGCCAGAATGTCGGATCGTTGGCGAATTCAAGGTACATACCAGTACCTGGTGTTATATCGACATGAAGGTTTGGATACTTTCTGAACATCCGTGCAAGCTCCTGCGGCTTTTCCGACATGAAGAGAAAGTGCGCGAAAGTCACGTTCAGTCGCGGGTGGTGTGCCAGGACCTCATACACCTCGCCACGGATCTGCTCAAAGCTGGCAAACGTGCCGTCGCCATAAGACCAGCCCGCGTTGATCATCTGCTGGTTCGCCTTTGCCGAATCCCAAAACTGAGCGGGATCTGCCACGTGCCAGATGAGATGTGTTTCGCTGTCCTCCAGATATTCAAAATACGGGTCGTATTCCGGAGAATTGGGTGGGAATTGGAACATTTTGTGCGCTGTGGGCTTGGTTTCGATCATCTTCATGCCATCGAAACCGATCTCTTTCAAGGTTCGTGCTTGTGTATCCAGAGCAAGTGCAGGAGGAATAGGGCGGGCGATAGGAAAACGTTCGTAGACCAGCCCTCCGAAAACAAAAAAGCGTGGATCCAGCAGCTTCAGATAGGCTCCCAGGATGTTCTGCGACGCATCCCTGTGCCATTTTCTATGGTTGACATAGGGGCAGCAGACCGTGTTGACATACAAAAGCCCGGCCAATTCCCTGTAGCGGCGCAGGGTGTCCAGAGAGCGCAGGTCGGGATAGTCCCGGCCTTCCGGGTCGTGTGTCCAAATATGCGTATGGCTGTCGATGACGGGGAAAGGATACTGCATGATCTCATCTCCTCAGAGCGGCGCGGTATGCTTCTTTGGCATGTGACCTGGTGATTAGGGAACAGCTCCGTGCCATCCTCGCTGCTGCAATAATCGTACCACAACAGGTTCTGGAGCGGCCGTTTATTTGCCGATGTAATCACCATATTGGTGAACCGCTGCCTTGCTCGATATCGTTTATACGAAAGGCTGGGATATAATAAGAAAAAAAGGATGTGTCACAACAATGGGACACCGCATGATTGAAGAGTTTTTAGAGCTTGTTGGCATTGATGCCCCATCAGGCAACGAACGACGCATGGCCGATGCCCTGAAAAGCAAGCTGGTTGCATTGGGCTGCAGTGTTTCTGAGACCGCACCGCCGGCAGATGGAAATACGGGAAACCTGCTGGCAGTGTATCCCGGTACCGGTACCGGCAGTGTGCTGTTTTCTGCCCACATGGACCGAGTGCCCCGGGGATTAGGCATCCGCCCCCGGATTGCGGACGGTGAAATTACCTCGGGAGGCGATACGATCCTTGCGGCAGACGATGTGGCAGGGATATGCGCCATATTGGAGGGGCTTCGCCAGGCGCGGACAACGCAGACCGCCCGGTTGGAGATCCTGTTCACCGTGTCGGAGGAGGCAGGGCTCTTGGGCAGCGCAGCTTTTGATGCCTCGCTTTTGCAGGCGGAATACGGTTATGTCTTTGACTCTTCCGGGCCTGTGGGCCGTGTCATCCAAGCTGCGCCATATGGCGCAGCCCTGTCAGTGTCTGTGCATGGCCTCGCAGCGCACGCAGGCAATGAGCCGGAGGCTGGCGTCAATGCCCTTAAAGTCTTATCGCGAATCCTGGCGACGATCCAGGACGGAAGGTTGGACGAGGAATCGACAGCGAATTTTTCTGTCATTCGGGCGGGGGAAGCTACAAATGTCGTCTGTGCCTACGCCCGGGCTGACGGAGAGGTAAGAAGCCACAGTCGGGAAAAGCTGGATGCCTACATTGCGTACTTGCATCGCCACAGCACCGCCTGCGTCGAACAGACAAAGGCACGGGTATCCTGTACTGCTGCGTTGAAATATCCGGGTTTTTTGGTACCGACCCATGATCCTTGCGTGGAAAAGGTATTGCACGCCTGCACCACATTGGGTATTCGAGCATATACGCAACGCGGCGGCGGTGGAATGGATGCAAATCATCTGAATGCCCGGGGCATCTCCTGTGTCGGGCTTGGGACAGGCTATTATAAGAACCACACGACAGAAGAAAAACCGCTTGTCGACGAATTCCTAAAGGCCGGGGAACTAGCTGACACGTTGATGCGGACGGAATAATAAGCGGACATTAACCGGTTTGAAACGGTAGCGCATGATTGCCCACAGGTCACGAATGTGCTTTTCCCGATGGAGCCGCACTCGCCTCCCAGTCAGGAGAAGGCCACATAACCTGGTCCAAGTCAGCAAAAGAGTGGATACCGGCCAGGGGTTAGTCCTCAATTTCAAGGTAATGACCGCTGCCATAGCTGACAGGACGGCGTTTTATGTTCCAGATGTCGATACTGCAGCCATCCTTCAGGATCGCATGCCGGTTCTTGGGGCCGGCATAGGCCGGCATAACTGAGCGAGTATCTCTGTAGCCAAGCAGATAGGCCCTGCCCTGTCGATGATTCTTCAGTCCCAGGTGCTTCTGCAGTTGAATCTGAGCGGGTTCATTCACCCCAAATCCCAGACTTAATGGAATCATGTCTGTTGGCTGGTGCCTGAGACTGGCTAAAACTCTTTCTTTTGCGGTCATTTTCTTCACATTCATGTCCTCTTCAAAGGAAATGGACCAGCAAGAGCAGGTTAGCTTGCAGGATAGAAAAACAGGTAACGGTCACCTCTGGGGCACCTGTTCATGAATATTATAGGTCCGGTCTGCATCGGGTGCAAGACGATAGAGGCCTCAACAATCGTGCTTTGGGTGCTTGTGGTTTTTCTGTAGCATGCTAACATATAGACTATTGATCTATTCTATTCAATAGATATTTAAAGAAAAAGGTATCGCTGATGAAAAAACACTTGATTATCCTAAACCCGAGTGCTGCAAAAGGGACTGCGCTGAGCAAAAAAACAAAGATAGAAGCGCTTTTGCAGCAGCACGGGCTGGACTATACGTTCATCGTCTCAGAAAAACCCGGGGATCCTGCATTGCTGGCGCAGGAAGCCGGCGATAAAGGCTATGACATCGTGGTTGCTGTCGGAGGAGATGGCACCGCAAACGAAGTAATCAACGGACTGATGCTCGCGAAGCTGTCAGGCAGGGCCATTCCAGCCATGGGTGTGATACCGGCGGGCAGAGGCAACGATTTTGCTGCCAGCATGGGGATACCAGCCCAGATCCCCCAGGCCGTGCAGGCAATTGCAGACGGCAGAAGCCGGCTGATCGACATTGGTCAGCTCACGGGCGGAGACGATCCTCAAGGTAAGTATTTCGGAAACGGGATCGGCATTGGTTTTGACACGGTTGTCGGTTTTGAAGCCGCTAAATTGCCTGCATTTCTTTCCGGAACACCCGGTTATTTGATCGCCGCGCTCAAGACGATCTTTTTGTATTATAAAGCACACAAGCTCCGGATCGTGCTTGACCAGGAAACCATTGAGCAGCCCTGCCTGATTGTTTCCGTCATGAACGGAAAACGCATGGGGACCTCGTTTATGATGGCACCCGGTGCCAGACAGGACGACGGCTTGTTCAACGTGATGATCATTGGACAGGTCAGCCGGTTCGGAATCATCAAGCTGATGGGAAAAATAATGGCAGGAAAACAGGAGGGGCAACCGTTCGTGAAAATGCCCTTGACCAGCACCCTCGAGATCACGGCACTGACAGGCAGCCTACCGGTTCATGCTGACGGGGAAACGATCTGTAGAAATGGCCGTGCCATTTCTGTCCGTATGTTTCCGGAGCAAATTGCCCTGATTGTTGAAGATTGTAACAGCCATGCTTAAGTTTTTAGTCTACCTGGTGATCCGTTTCCTGTTGTTCTTCATGTGCAAAGTAGATAAGGCTGCGCTGAAAGCCGTTCCGCAGAACGGCCCCATGATCCTGGTTGGCAATCACATAAATTTTCTGGATGCCCCTCTTGCTGCAACGTTTCTTTATCCGCGCAGGATCGTGTCTCTGGTAAAAAAAGAAACGTTTGACAACCCTGTCCTGAAGTTTCTGTTTACAGTCTGGGGATCGATTCCAATCAATCGCGGAACAGCAGATTTCAGGGCTATGGGGAAAGCAGCCAAAATACTTCAGGACGGCATGTTTCTGGCCATTTTCCCTGAAGGACCACGCACCAATGATGGCTGTTTGATCAAGGGGCATCCCGGTGTGGCCATTATGGCCATAAAAAGCAATGTACCGCTTCTACCCATTGTTCATTACGGAACGGAATCATTTCACGAAAACATCAGGAAATGGCGCCGCACCCGCATCACGTTTAAAATAGGCGAACCTTTTCTCGTCAAGCCAGGCAGATCAAATCCCGGCAGAGAAGAGCGCCAGCTGATGACCGATGAAATCATGTACCAGCTGGCGAAACTGCTGCCGGAAAGTAATCGCGGCTACTATGCCGATCTCAGCAAGGCAACCACGCACTACCTCCAATTCGATAGACGAAATAATTTTTCCACGGGCGCATTCGTTGCGCCGGAAATCCAAGAACAGGATACCTGACCAGGATTCCGGTCCTGCGCACCCGCTTACAAAAAGCACAGCAGCAGGTTAGGACGTCAAAGAACAAAGACCGTTCAGACAGCAGCAGCTTTGACCGGGGCACGGCGCAGCAGCAGCCAGTTGAGCAGGCTGGTCACGATCGTGATCGCGATAAAAAAGGCAATGTACAGCCAGGGATGACTCGTGATAAGAAGGACCGGCTTTCCCAGAAAGTTGTAGCGGCTGATCAGGATCGGTATACCGACGAAAATAAAAATCGGTGCGCCGACTGCCACGAGGATGGTCCAGAACTTGTTCAGCCGGTAAAACAACAAGGAGATGAAAACACCTACTGTATAGGCACTGGTAAACATAACCAGGTTGGTGACAACACTCTCCAGGTGCTGGATCAGGATATGCCTTGCGGCATTGAAAGAAGCAAAGATCATGTAGTAGAGATCGGATATGATCAGATTCGAAGTCGGCCCAGCGATCAGCTGGGATACTTTCAGCAACAACTCGCCAAGCAGAGCCAGAGTCAGGGAAACTGTCCGGCAATCAGGATCTGAATGACAAAGGTCGTCTTGCGGCCGATTCCGTTCTGCATGAACAGGCGCAGATCTTCGCGAATGGCTACGATACCGGATATGAACAGAAAAATGGCTGCCGCAAATCCGAAACCGGTAAAAGAGGA
>JAAYLM010000501.1 GCA_012521915.1 Oscillospiraceae bacterium
AGCCAATATGTAAGATGAGCCGTGCGCTTCGCATGCTCATAATCGAAGATGCCAGTCGTGATATCCTTCATGTATTGTTCGTATTCAATCAGTTTCATTTGACGTTCCTTTCAGTTATGAATAAGGGATATAGTAAATCAGCACCGTGAGCGCTGCGGACAAGCTGATAAGTGGAGCAAGTGGTACTCTCGGTCTGTGATCAACCTGGCGGAAATACATAAACGCCATCGATATAAGGAGCCAACCGGCAAAGATCGCCAACATAATCAAGCCGCCATAGATATTCAGGTAAAAGCCACAGACTCCGATCAGTTTCGAGTCGCCGGCACCCATCCATCCTCTGTTCCAAAAAGCGATAAAGGGGATGGTCAGCAGAAGTCCGATTGGGTAGATCCACCAGACAGATCCAGATGTTGCCAGCAAAACTGTCTTGCAGATCGCGGCCAGGAAGATCAGAATCACAACGATATTTGGAATGATCCGCTTCCAGACATCTGAAATACTTGCCCAGGCCAGCAGGCATAAAAAGAGAGCGTCCAGAAGGACGCCCCCAAGCAGCAATAAAGTTTCCTGATTCATTTGCTTATCTCCGAACTACCGTTACTCGATCGTACATATCTCCTTCGATGGTTACTGAGTCAGATTTGAAGTCATACATCTGACCAACCGGCGACCACGCATAGAAGCTCTGAGTCATAACATCGTATGATCCATCTGGTGTCCAGAGCGGCATGTAGTGTAGCCTCGATCCCGTTAGTGAGAATGGGCTAATGGGATAATGCCAAAGACTGCTATGTGCGCCTTTCGTTCCGTTTTGGATCTCCAGACTGTCAGCATAATTGGTAAAAGGCGATTTGCCGTATGCTGCTTCCGGATAGAACAGATAGACCATCTGTGGTCCGACCAGCTTGTCCGGCCTATCATAGTTAGTCGTGATCACCATTTCAGCGAAACTCTCTATGCCAAACCCGGATTCAGTCAGATCAGGCTTACCTGGGATAGCAACTCGTGGATCAGGATTGATACTGAAGTCGGTGTCCAGCTGCATCCAGTAGGTTCTGGTGACATAGCTGCCATTTTCCAGTCTGATCTCCTGCCAGCTGTGCCTGCGTTGAGAGGTTGGTAATGAAAGAGCGGGCAATGTTTTCCCATGAGTCAGATAATACTGCTCAAGTGAAGATCTGTCCGGATCGGGCATTGGAACCCTGTTTTCATTTGCTATTGTGACAGTTTGAGTTAAGACGTTATTGTTATTATTCGTCTCATTGATTCTATTATCCGGATCAGCTGCGATGGTTATCGCGTACTGTCCTGGATTAACCGGCGTTCTGATTCTGAAAACTGCTCGATTGCTGACGCCGGCCGGGATTGGTATTTTCTCAATTAGGTTCTTACCAGCAAAAGTCAGTCTAACTTCAGCTTCCGGCACTGCGATTGGATTATAGTTTCTGACAAGCGCTGAGATGATAACGTCTTTGTCGGTGAAGTAATTCTGAGCTGTGCTCTCAATAACTTCCAGATCCGGCAGGCCAAGCACGGTCACACTGATTGTTCTTGATGTTGTACCTGTCGGTGACTGATTTGAAGGTATGCTGACATTGATCGTATAGGTCTTATTGTCAGATGCGGCCAGTGCAGCAAAACTGAAAGATTGCGTTCCCCAGGATCCACTTGCTGCAAGAGCGGGGATTGTCCTGGTTTCTCTTACAGTACCATCTATTTTGAAAGTCATAGCCGACTGAGCCGATGTACTGAAGCCTTTGTTTCTGACATTGGTGCTGATTACGATTGCCTCTCCAGCATTATAGGTTGACTTGTTGGCTGAAAGGGATGTGATGTCTAGGTCCGGTCTGC
Organism: Oscillospiraceae bacterium; assembly: GCA_012521915.1. Taxonomy (GTDB): domain Bacteria; phylum Bacillota; class Clostridia; order Saccharofermentanales; family UBA5734; genus JAAYBY01. The sequence continues at coordinate 1,855 of JAAYLM010000501.1, forward strand.
CACGAACCGTTATCGCCACAGACCGACTTGTTGTACCTGTCGGCGACTGATTGCTTGGGATACTGACATTGATAGTATAGTTGGTCGTCGCATTAGTTGATGGCGCGGTGAATGTGAAAGTTTGAGATCCCCAGGATGATCCGGCTGCGATTGTCGGCACAGATCTTGTTCCCACGGTTGTTCCTGCTAGATTTACAGTAAGAGTCGTGCCAGCTGACGTCGAGTGGCCAATATTGCTCACATTGGTCGTTACCGTCACTGTTTCACCAGGATTATAAGTAGTCTTATTCGTGCTCAGTGCTGAAATACTAAGATCTGGTGGTATGCTGGGTGTGGTGATAGTTAGTGCTCGAGTTACTACTGGGGAGTTGGCTTTATCACTAGATATTCCAACAAGTGCTTGATATGTGTTATCAGTAGTTATAGGGGCGAAGACGAAGTTGTTTATATTCGCTTTATCAAAGCCTCTAAGCGTTACTGTATAAGACTTGTTTGCGTTGGCACTATTTTTCGGAACAGATATTGCTAGCGTTCTACCATCACTGCTTCTGGATATCGATGACCCACTTGGCAAATTGTGTGTCCAGTTATAGCCGTTACCAAGATTACTAAAACTCACTGTTGTCGTGAAGACGAAATTATTTCCACTAATAGATGCTGTACCGCCACTAGCAGATAATGTGCTCGCGCCTCGCAAACCACCACCGGATTTGGCCTGTCTAGCTAATGCCAGAAGCTGTCTTGCTCTGCTGAGAGCCGCCTGATTTCTGGCAAGTGTCGCAAAGCCACTAATTGCCTCGACCGTTCCATAGGTACCGGATCTCGAGGTGTCATAGACATTGTAATTCCATAGATATGTCCAGGATCCAGCCACATTCAGATCACGCTCTCGCTCGGCCATCCAAAACCTGATTGCCATGGCGGTGGCTGAGTATGCATCTGATTTATTGGCAAAACCAAAATCTGTTACCGGAAATCCATTCTGCAGAATAATCAAGACACCGTTTCTCGTAACCGCGTCCTTCATAGCGGAATCACTACGCCATACAGATGAGTTTACATAAGAAGGCACACTGCTGAAGCTAATTTCCGGATAATATGTGCCACTTGGCGATCTCTTTCGATTATGAATACAGTAGACAAAGTTTGAGTTGTTCCAATCGAGTGTTGAGCTGCCGTTCTGATTATAATAGTGGACATCTGTTCTTACTGGCACTTCAGCATTGTTATAGCC
>JAAYLM010000083.1 GCA_012521915.1 Oscillospiraceae bacterium
CCCTCAAAGCGCTGCGCATCGGTGATCTCGGTCTGGTCACCAACCCGGCGGAGCTCTTCTGCGACTTTGGCCTGACCATCAAAGAACAATCGCCCCTGCGTTTCACCATGGTTTCGGAGCTGACCAACGGCTGCTGTGGCTATGTGCCGACGCAGCAGGCTTTCAGCGAAGGCGGCTATGAAGTGCGCAAGAACAACCTGTACAGCTATCTGGCACATGACGCAGGCGACCGGATCGCCCGGGCCAGTGTCGATCTGCTGAAAAAGGTCAGTGCCGCAGACAAGCGGCCGTAAAGTCAAGGACAGGTACCAGAAAACAGGCTCTAGCCTGACTGAAGCAGAAAAACCTGATCCGAATCAAGACTAATAAAGCGAAAAGTAAAAGGGAGGAAGAAAAATGAGTAAAGTTGTCAATTACGGTGTAATCTCCGCCAGCGGCATGGCTTCGTCGCACATGCAGGCAATCAGCGACAACCACCAGGCCCGGCTGGTCGCGGTCTGTGACTTGAACCTGGACAAAGCCCGGGCGGCCGCTGAGCGCTTTTCTGTAGCAGGTGTCTACCAGGATTACCAGGATCTGCTGCAGCACGAAGGCCTGGATGCTGTTGTCGTCGCGACACCAGACCAGCAGCACAAAGAAATGACCATCAACGCGCTGCGGCAAGGCAAGCATGTTTTGTGTGAGAAGCCGATGGCCCTGACGCTGGAAGACTGCAAAGCCATGATCGAGGCCGAGCGGGCAGGTTCAGCCAAGCTGATGATCGGCCAGATCTGCCGTTATACACCAGGCTTTGTGGCCGCGAAAAAGCTGATCGACCGCGGGGAAATCGGTGAGCTCTTTTTTGTTGAGTCCGAGTACGCCCATGATTACAGCAAGATTGTCGGCTCTCCGACCGTCTACCACTGGCGGCGTGACCCGCTGCGCCATCCCTTCCTGGGCGGCGGCTGCCATGCTGTTGATTTGCTGCGCTGGATCGCAGGCAGCCCGAAGACCGTCTCTGCCTTTGCCAACCGCAAAGTGTTGAAGGACATGCCCACCGACGACTGCACCATTGCCATCTACCAATTCCCCAATAATGTCATCGGCAAAGTGTTCGTTTCCATCGGCTGCAAGAGAAACTACACCATGCGCAGTGTCTTCTATGGCACGCAGGGCACGATCATTGCCGATAACACCACACCAAGCATTACTGTCTTCAAAGAAGGTTTCGCCGCACAGGATTCCCTGATGACTGATGTCAGCAGCTACACCGTACCCGTACAGCTGCCGGTCAGGCTGAACAACCACAACACAACCGGAGAGATCGCGGACTTCACCCGCAGCATCCTGGAAGATACCCCGGTCACCACCTCTTCCGTAGAAGGGGCTTCGACGGTAGAAGCCTGCCTGGGCGCTGTAGCGTCTGCAGCAAGCGGCCAGCCGGTTAACCTGAGCTACCAGTACGACTGAACAATCAGCACCTGGCATGAACCACACGAAAAGAAAAGAAAAAGAGAGGTATCCTATGCTGCATATACAGACCCAATCCTCTGACACCACCATCCTGTTTGCCGCCCGGGAGCTAAAGCGCTATCTGGAAAAAATGTCCTCTGCCCCGCTGGAAATCGCGCTTAACCAGACGGCAGCTGTTGGTGACAGCATGCTGTCGCTGGGCCTGTTTGCCGATTTTTCCCTGTCTGCCGAGGCACTGCAGGACCCTCAAAGCGATGACGCGATTGACATCAAGGTTGAACAGCTGAACGGCCGTATTGCCGGATCCAACCCGCGCAGCGTGCTGATCGCGGTTTACCGTTTCCTCGAGCTGAGCGGCTGTTGCTGGCTGCGGCCCGGCAAAGACGGCGATGTGATTCCCCAAAAAGACATTACCGGACTGTCCGCGGTTTTACAGGACACTGCTTCCTACCGTCATCGCGGTATGTGCATCGAAGGCTCAGTCAGTCTGGAGAACATGCTGGACAGCGTCGCCTGGGCCCCCAAGGTCGGCCTGAACACCTACATGCTGGAATTCATGCTGCCCTACCTTTATTTTGACAAATGGTATTCGCATCATGGCAACCCCTTCAAAGAACCGGAGCCGCGCTCCATTGAAGAGTGCTATGCCTACAAGGCGATGATCGCCCGGGAGATCAAGCGGCGCGGTATGACCTATCACGATATGGGCCATGGCTGGACCTGTACGGCCGTCGGTTTGCCGGCAGAGCTGGTACGGCCCTGGAACGCGTTTTATCCGGAAATTGAGCCGGGCGTGCAGAAGAAGATGGACAAATACCTGGCCATGATTGACGGAGAACGTAAAATTGTCCATGACTCACCCCTGAATACCAACCTGTGCTATGGCAACCCGGAAGTCCGGGACATCATGGTGGACAATATGCTCACCTATTGCCTGCAGCATCCGGAGGTCGATGTTCTCCATCTTTGGCTGGGCGACAGCTGGAACACCCAGTGTGAATGCGAGCTGTGCGCGGATACGACACCATCCGATTTCATGATCATGATCTGTAACAAGCTGGACAAAGTCCTGGCCCGGCACAAGGTCAAGACGAAAATCTGCTTTATCGCCTACGTCGACACCATGTGGCCGCCGCAAAACGAACACCTGGAAAATCCCGACCGCTTCATGCTGCTGTACGCACCGATATCCAGAACCTACAGTGAGCCCTATGACGACAACACCGAAGGGGTGGTGCTGCAGCCGTACGTGCGCAACAAACTGCCACGGCCACGCCATGTCCGGGAGAACATCGGCTACCTGAAAGAATGGTTTAAGACCTTTGCCGGTGATGGCCTGTGCTTCGAGTACCATTTCTGGCTGGACCACTACTTTGACCCGGGCTATTATGCCATGGGCAAAATTCTGGCCCAGGACATCCGGCAGCTGGAAAAGCTGGGGCTCAACGGCATTATTGAAGACCAGACCCAGCGGGCCTATTTTCCCACCGGTTTTCCCATGTACCTCTATGGTAAAACACTCTGGAACAAAGACGCTGGCTTTGACGCGCTGGCCAAAGCCTATTTCGCCGGCGCTTTCGGCGAGGACGCGGACGCCTGTCTGCGCTATATGGCCAGCCTTTCCGAGCTGTTTGACCCGGTTTATCTGCGCGGCGATAAAGGCGAAGCGGTCAACCCCGGCATGGTGGAAAAACTCGCCCGGATTCCGGCCCTTGTGGCGGCTTTCAAGCCGGTCATCGACAGGAACCTCTCCGCCCGGGATACGGCAGTCGCCTTGTCCTGGCGCTACCTGAGCGACCACAGCCAGATGGTGATCATGCTGGCCGATGCCCTCAAGGCACGGGCTGGCGGTGATATGCAGGCAGCACGCACCTATTGGCGGCAGCTGGAACGCTATGCCTATGCCCTGGAGGACCAGATCCAGCCTGCCCTGGATGTGCATGACTTCACCCGGTCCCTGGCACGGCTGTTTGCTGAATGAGGAAAAACAGCAAGATGGCCGTTTGACCAGAATCGATCTTTTGGGGAAGGCCTGCTGAAACCCGTTCTTTCGTGGCCATCCCGGGTATAACAAAATGAAGCGCCGAAAAGTCGACCCGCTGTGCGGGGCGGAGGGCTGTTCCAGGACAGCCTCCTCACAGACTTTTCGGCGTTTATTTTACCTTGTTAGCAGTCAAACCACTGAGCCAGGCTCAGTTTGCCAGATATCACGCGGCTTTCCCTATGTGAATATTTTGTCGTACGACAAAACAAACTGATTGGCTGCTTCTCCAGGCAGATGATGTTTGCATGATTTTCATCTGGTCGATTTGCCTGCAGGTCTGTTGCCGGCTATAATATCCTTATAGCTTGCAGAATGCAACAGAAGGAGACATGTGCGATCATGTACCAGCTGCTGATTGTTGATGACGAACAAATCATTCGTGAAGGGCTGAAGGACATTATTGACTGGGCTTCACTTGGGTTTGTTATCGCAAACGTTTTTGCGGATGGCCAGGATGTCATCGAATATATCGAGAAGAATTTTGTTGATTTGATTATCACCGATATTAAAATGGATAAGAAATCAGGCCTTGATATTGCTGAATATGTACAGGAAAAAAATCTTGCGACAAAAATCATCCTGATCAGCGGGTACAAAGAAATCGATTTAGCGATGAAAGCTATTGAATATGGCGTCAACAAGTATATTTTAAAGCCGATTGATATTGATTTGCTGATGAATGCTGTCATATACATGAAAAAGCTTCTTGACCAGGAAGAAGAAGCGCGACAAAAAAGCATCGCTCTGGATGTTATAAAAAGTGGTCTGGAGGACATCCGTGATGACTTTTTTGGTGAATTAGCCATGGGATCCTTTAAGAATCCCAAATACATCATTTCTATGTTTCATTTTTTATACCCTGAAACAGACATAGAGCAATCTAGCTGCTTCATGGAAAAGATTGTTATCGACAATTTTTTGGAATTATCAGAAAAAAATAACAAACACAGGCGAGCGGAAATTTACAATGCGCTGAAAAACTGTATCAACATGGTCGACGACGCCATTTTTGATTATCGGATGATTGAAAAAAACAATGACATAATCGTTGTCTTGGGTATTGTGAAAGCCACCGGCAACAGTGCTCAGGAAAAAGGAATCCGTGAACAGATCAATGCCTCCAACAACATGTTGTTAAAAGAGTTACAGGAAAATTTGCAGGCTACATGTTCCGTAAAGGATTTGGATATTTATCAGAGCGTCATGGAGATGATCAACAAGAACGATATCATGAAGTCCAACAGCATCAGTGAGATGATCCCGGAGATTCACGATCAGATTAAGATGATCCGTTCATCCATTCATAACGGCAACATTGAAATGGTCGATGTCCTGCTTGGAAAAATGATGAACAACATACGGCCTTATGATTTAGGGCATGTGAAATCCATATCAGCCGAAATTCTAATGTCCATTGATCACATCTTTCAAGATCATCCTCAAATGGCGCAATATACATCGATGTATTACACCTGTTTCCATCGTATCCTGAAAATGAATTCATTTGCTGATGTGGAACAGGCCATAACCGGCTTATTACAGCAGATTACAAAGACCATGAATGATGAGCAGCATGAACACAGCATCATCACGCAGGCTCAGAACTATATAGCAGAGCACATAACGGAAGACATCTCACTCGAGCAATTATCCGAAAAGTATTACATCAGTCAAAGCCATTTCAGCAGATTGTTTAAAAAGAATGTTGGTGAGAACTTCATCGATTTTCTCGTGCGGAAAAAAATGGACTACGCAGCAGATCTGATCAAGCATTCACAGCATAAAGTCTACGAAATAAGCAGTCTTGTCGGCTATAAGAACAATCAGTACTTTAGCAAAACCTTTAAACAGTATATGGGCCAAACACCCAATGAATACCGCAGAATGGCCAGAAGACAAGATGATGCGTAGCGTACAAGCGACGACCCGCGCAAACGGAAAAATAGCGAACAGGCAATTTGGACGGCATAAGTTCAGCAGCATCCTTCTGAAAAATATACTGCTGATTTCCGGTGTGGTGCTTCTGCCCGTGTTGGTTACCGTGTTGATTGCCGTTATGTCTTTTAACGCCTTTACAGAGAAAGAGATCGAAGTCTATGGCAGCAAATCATTGGCGATGATCAACAACATGACGAATACCGTCATAACGGACTGCCTTAGTCAGATGAATTATCTGGCCGCCGATATCAATACAAATGTTTTCCTGATCAACGAACCTGACAAAAACGTATTCTATGACCAGAATTTTCTGTTCAAACAGATAGAAGTCCAAATGCGGACCAAGGACTATTTATCAAGTATCTGCATTTTTTCGGAAAAAAACAGATACATCTTGTCGGATTATGGCTTGACGACGTTCAATCATTATTTTGATACAGGATGGTTTCAGGAGTATGAAAGCAACAAGCAACCCGGGCGGTTCTGGTGTGCTTTGCGCACGGCGCCAAACGCCTTTCAGAAAAACATAAAGATGCTTTCCTTATATAAAGTCTTTGGTATCCCCGATGAGCAGTCTGGCGTCATGATCTTCAACATCAACTTTGATAGTTTTGTCAAGCAGCTGTCAAGCATGAGAAACTCATATGATGTCAGGCTGGCTATTGTTGACCACGATTTGATGCCCTTATCGGATGTGTGGGGCCATAAAGAAGATCTTGATATTGAAGACTACTTGCCGGCGTTTGGCACCTCCAGCGAGGTGCAGGGTACAGAATACAGGCAGTATCATCAATATACGGTCTATAAATCGCCCATCCAATATACCGACTGGTCTTACATCTATGCTGTTTCCAATGAGATGTACCAACCGAAGGTCATGGCCTTGTTGCAAGATATGTTTTGGATTATCTTCATCGGTTTTATTCTGGCTCTTGTCATCGCTGTTTTAACGTCGATAAAGATTTATCAGCCCTATAAGCGTATTTTAAATACCTTGCAGCAGCCCGTATCGATCGTTAATGATGAAAGGAAAATAAATACCGCTGAAGAGAACTACATCATCAGCACAATACGCAGGACCATCAAAGAAAACGCGGAAATAAGCCAGGAGCTTAATCAAAGGATTGTACTTCTGAAAAAAGCACAGTCGATTGCGCTGCAATCGCAAATAAACCCTCATTTCCTTTATAACACACTGGACACCATCAACTGGTCGGCGATGCGCCTTACCGGCAGTAAAAACGAAACATCAGTAATGATCTCCCATCTGGCGAACATGATCAGGTATTCACTGGACAGTGCTGATAATCTTGTTCCTCTGGAAATGGAAATCGACAACATAGAACAATACCTGCAATTCCAGAAACTGCGTTACAAGAACGCGTTTAGCGTGATATGGGATACTGAATCTTCCGTCATGAACTGTAAAGTGCTGAAAATCATGTTGCAGCCTATCGTGGAGAACGCGATCAATCATGGCATCAAGCGTCTGGACAAAAAAGGCACGATCTGGATCAGCGCCAGGGAGAATGAAGAGAATTTGCAAATTGTGGTCAAAGACAATGGCATAGGTATCAGCGATAGCCAGGTCAGGCAAATCAATGATTTGATGCAGCATATGAATATTCACGAAAGTGATCATATCGGGTTGTTGAATGTCAATCTGAGGATCAAGCTGTTTTTTGGCAATCAGTATGGTTTGCTGCTTAAATCTGCTGAGGGTCTTGGAACATCGGTTGTTTTTACCCTGCCCTATGAGCTTTAATCTGCTGCGCCTGCGCGGCTTCCCCGGAAAACTTGCTCAAACACCTGCAAAAAGTCTGGCCGTTCAGTAGAAAACTTGAGAAAAACGAAATAGATACGAACCTGTCCATGACTTAACTTGGATCAGGCGTCGTGTTAATGCACAATGGCAAGACGCGTTTTCACTTAATCATTGTGCATAAGATATCAAAATACCATTGCATATATCAAAAATGTATTCTATATCTGGTCATCATTCCTTGTTAGTATTGTAATAGCATTATTTTAACACGACCTGGACCCGCTGTTCATTGAATGATAAGTTTTTTACGTACGGGAGGGGTTTCTTTGACCATAAACGCAAATGAACAGGCCACGCAGCAAAAAGTGCGCGGCAGCCTGATGACCGGGAAACGCTCGGATAACATTCAGTTGTTCTTGTTGGCATTGCCGGCCATCCTCCTGCTTGTTGTTTTCGCCTATATCCCGATGGCCGGCATTATCATCGCGTTCAAGCAGTTTAATGTGTCCAAAGGTATTTTTGGCAGTCCGTGGATCGGGTTCAAGAATTTTGAATTCTTTTTCCGCACCGCTGATGCCTGGCGTACCATCAAGAATACTTTAGGCATGAATTTCCTGATCATGGCAACCAGCCTGGTCGCTAATATTGCCTTTGCGCTTTTATGCTTCAATTTGCGTAGAAAAATGGCCATCAAGGCCTATCAGACCATAACCATTATTCCGAGTTTCCTTTCCTGGGTTGTTGTCGGTTATCTGGTTTACGCTTTGCTCAAACCGACGGGCGGGATTCTCAACCAGATCATCGTGGCTTTTGGAGGCGACGCGGTCAAGTGGTATTCGGAACCCAGTAAATGGCCGGTCATACTGGTGCTGGTGAGCCTGTGGCACGGCGTCGGCAACGGCAGCTTGTTCTATTTTGCGAGTTTAATGACGATAGAAGAGGATTACTTTGAGGCAGCGTCATTGGATGGTGCCAACAAACTGCAGGAATTCAGGTACATCATTTTACCTCATTTGGTCCCGCTGATCATCATCATGCAAATCTTGGCGATCGGCAGAATCTTTCGCGCTGATTTCGGCTTGTTTTTCAATGTAACCAGGGATTCAGGTATGCTGTATCCGACAACGGATGTTATCGATACGTATATCTACCGCGCTTTGTTCGCGATCGGCAATATCGGTATGTCTGCAGCTGTCGGGCTGTTCCAATCAGTCGTTGGTTTTGTTCTGATCATTTTTACCAATTGGACGGTAAAGCGGATTGAACCTGACAACGCGTTGTTTTAAGAACAGCTTTTCAAGGTAAGGGGGAATTTGGATGATCAGAAAAAAACGGCCGCAGATCATGCTTCATTCAATAGGTATTGTGTATGCGATTATGTGCATCATACCCTTTATCATTGTTGTTTCCGCGTCCTTGTCGCGTCCGCTTGATCTAAGCCAGCAAGGTTATAAAATCTGGCCAAGTGAGCTTAGCCTCAATGCCTATGAAACCATCTTTAAAAACCCTGAGACCATTTTGCGTTCCTATGGTGTCACCATCTTTGTCACGGCGGCAACGGTTGCCTTTGGCCTGCTGTTTATGTCCATGGTTGCCTTTACCCTGGCCAGGCAGAACTGCGTTTTCCGCAGGCCTTTGTCTTTCTTCTTCTATTTCACCATGCTTTTTTCCGGCGGCCTGGTTCCCTCCTATATATGGATCACGCAATATCTGAAAATGCAGGATACTTACTGGGTGATGATCCTGCCCAGCCTGATCAATGTCTTTTATGTGTTTATGATTCGCACCTTCTTTCAAAGACTATCAACAGCATTGTATGAATCAGCGAAAATCGATGGTGCGTCAGAGTTCACGATCTATTTCAGAATCGCTTTGCCCCTCTCGTTGCCGGTGCTGGCAACCGTCGCGTTCTTTACGGCAATGGGCAAATGGAATGACTGGACGACCGGGCTCTATTATTTAAACAAAGCGAACCTCTATCCGCTGCAGTATTTGCTGTATCAGATACAACAGAATATTCAGACGCTACTTGCGGCTATGAACTTCACGACATCCGGCATGGGAGCGATACCACTGGAAGACATCCCGGGAGAAAACCTGCTGATGGCTATGGCCGTTGTCGCCAGCGGACCGATGCTGTTGGTTTTCCCGTTCTTCCAGAAGTATTTTGTCGCCGGCTTGACCGTTGGCGCCATTAAAGGTTAGCGATCATATCCGATTCATTTTTATTCATTAGTATTCAACACTCAGGTGTGAATAAAATACAAACAGGAGGTTGACTATGAAACTCAAAAGAAGTGCGATGACAATCCTGACAGCACTGCTTGCGATTATGATCGTGGTTTCCGGCTGTACAAACGGCGGAACGACCCAGGAGACCACGACAGCGAATCAGCCAGGCACAACGACAAAGGCAACGACCACAGGATCAACAGCCGAAGTCAAGGAAGACGCGGTCACCATCATCTGGTACAGCGGCGGTAACGATCAAACGAATCCACAACCTGCTCACGACGCTTTGAACGAGCTTTTATTGGAAAGACACAATATATTGCTCGATTTCCGTACGTATCCCTTTGGTGTGTACGATGAGAAAATGAACATGATTATCTCATCCGGTGAAGCCTATGACCTTTGCTTCACCTCGCAGGCATGGGTTAACAAGTACCCCATCCAGGTCGCTAAAGGCGCTTTCCTTGCCCTTGACGACTATCTGCCGAATTACCCTGCGCTGCAAGAAGCACTGCCGGAATTCCTTTTTGAGCAAGCAAGAATGAATGGCAAAATTTACGCGGTGCCGAACTATCAGATCACTTATGCCCAGTGGGGCTTTCTCTTCAGAAAAGACTTGATCGATGAAAGTGAATTTGACTACGAGAGCGTCGAGAGTTTCTGGGAAGCTGAGCCATTCTGGCAATTCGTTAAAGAGAACCATCCGGATTTGTACCCCAGCAACACAAAATTTGAATCTTTTGCCAATGTTCTCAACACGTATATCCCGGTTGATGCCAATTGTTTTTATCATCGTGATGATCCAGAACGTAAAGTATCGGTGTACATGGACAAACAAGAGTCACTGGACGCGGAATTTGGTCCATATTACTCAGGTCTGCAAAATCGTATCATGTGGGAAAAGGGATATTTCCGCGAAGACATTGCGACCGTTCAGGATGAGACAGCTGATGATGCTGCCGGCAAATTCGCCTCGATCGCAGGCGTTGTGAAACCTGGCGGTGAAGCAGAAAGAAAGAAAAAATCCGCGAACTATGACTGGGTGCAGATCGGCGTCCAGCGCCCCTTCACAACCTCAGTCGCGTCCCGTTCAGCGATGACCGCTGTAAACGCCTTATCGGAGCATCCTGAAGAAGCGCTGCGTATGCTGGAAATCATGAACACGGATCCTGAAGCGTTCAACATGCTTAACTTTGGTGTTGAAGGCGTCAACTACACCTTGAATGACCAAGGCAAAGTTTCTCTGATCGATGAATCAGGCTATTTCTACAACGCTGCCTGGGCCATTGGCAACCAGTTCAACGCCTTGTTGATGGACAATCAGGAAGACGGCATCTGGGAAGCGACCGACAAGCTGAACAGGGAAGCTGAGATCAGCCCCATCAACGGCTTTTCGTTCGACAACTCTGCGATCATCACAGAAATTGCCAACGTGGAAGCTGTCCGAAAAGAATTCGAAAATTGGGAATACCAGGACAACTATGAAAGCCGCTATGATGAGTATTATGCTAAAATGAAGCAGGCAGGTATTGATACCATCGTGGCAGAAGTTCAGAAACAACTGGACGACTGGTGGGCTGCTAACAAATAAGAAGCAACTTTACCACCCTGCGTAGCAGGTCGTCACATAAACGCTCAAGTGCCACCATCGGGTCAGCCGGTGGTGGCACTTGAACAAGTCAATCTGATCACGATCAGATGAAATGAGATGGTTGATATGCTTCGTAAGATTGTCTTCAACAAACCTTCAGATAACCTACCGGAATGGGCCGTACTGGAACGGGCCCTGATCGATCTCATGAACGGGGCCGTGGATCTTGTCCTAGAGAAATATCTGCGGAAAAATGGTGAACTCCTCTGGCCGCCAGACGATACCCTGGTCAGCTACGACGGTCTGGATGATGCTTATGAGAGCTTCCACAGCTGGCCGCTTTTCTACCTGTTGGGCGGCCATGATAAATTCCTGGCTTTGTCCCATCGTCAATTTGATGTGATCACCAGTCAGTTTGCCCGCTACGATTGCGGCGCCGGTCATCCCATGGTGGTTAAGGAATATGAACAGGGTTACGACTGGATGCATCAAGGCGAAGGCTACCTGTTCTTTTACTTTCTCAACCTTGCTGACCCGCAGTCACAAAAGAACAAAGATCGCTCCATTCGTTTCGCCGGGTTTTATCTGAACGAGGATGAGACCATACCTGAAAAAAACTATGACCCTGTCCACAAAATTCTGAAATCCGCATATCTGGGTAGTATGGGTCCCGGGTATCATAACTTTAACGGTGACTGGCACTACGCGCCTTATATGGTGTATTACGGCCTGCCGTTTTACGATGTCCCCGGCGTACGGACGGTTCTGGATCTGCAAGATCCGCAAAAAGCGAAAGCCATGGGCGATGTGCGCCGGTCGAGGCTGCAAAAAAGTGACACAGTCATCAACCTGATCGCGACATCAATGGTCATGAATGCCTATCTTCATACAGGCGATCCCAAGTATAAAAACTGGATTCTGGACTATACGGACGCCTGGCGTGAACGGTGCCGGGCCAACAACGGCCTGATCCCGGATAACTGCGGCCCGACCGGTGTCGTGGGTGAACTGCTCGACGGTAAATGGTATGGCGGCCATTACGGCTGGACCTTCCCGCACGGGTTTCGTTTTATCGCGGATGCCCTGACCATATCCGGAGAGAACAGCTGCCTGCTAACCGGAGATCCTTCCAGAATCCTCTGGGTGCGGGAACAAACCGAAAAGCTGCTGGAACACGCGGTTGAAGTTGATGAAACCCTGCTGGTTCCCCAGAAATATGCCGATGATGGCGCGATCCTGGAGTACAGCGAGGTGCATGACAATGTTATGACGCGTCCGGATAAAG
>JAAYLM010000502.1 GCA_012521915.1 Oscillospiraceae bacterium
CCAGCGCTCGGCTGGCCGGTCCAGCCAGGACAGGGGCAGGGTATCGCCCGCGGTCTGGTTTCCTGCTGCGTTGTCGATGGCCATCGCCCCCTTTCTGCCGCCCTATCATACACCATTTCGCCGCCATTCTGAAGCATCCTCCGCGTTGAGCTAATTGCGCTGTATGTATTTTTTCCAGTGAGATACAAAAGCATAGGACCCGATATAACAATCGGATGAGCAAACAGGCCATGGAATCACCTGTGTAAGGCCAAAACAGGGGATTACGGTACACCAAAGAGCCCGGATTATGCTCTCACGGGTCGCTAAGCAGACCAGCACGTGGTCTTTGACTGGCGTATGGGGACTTCGTCAGGCGCTTGTGACCAGACTTCGCATCAGCTGGGGCTGCTTCTGCTCGATACGCCCAATGGCCATGGTCAACATCACGGTCAAGGCCAGGCAACACTGCATGGTCATTTTTCTTTTTCCGCGGATGGTGTGTTGCTCGAAGCCAAAACTGACATCCAGACGGCCGTTCACGCGTTCGACCGATGTCCGAAAATCATACTCGCGATCGAATTTGTAGCTGCTGCGATCAACCGCGGTGAAGATGCGGGGATCTGTGGCCAGCGGAATCCGGATCCCGCCCTGGTGCGGACACTGCCCATGACTCGGACACGCGATCCCGTACGCTTTGACCGGACATTTCTTGCGCAGGCTGTTACGGCTGCGTTCATAACCATCACAGCTCATCGTGCGCTTTTTCCCGTCTTTTGCCGCATAGCAGAAAACCTCACCGCGCTCATTGTAGTAAACCGCCGGGTGACCCGGCAGGTTTCGTTCCTTTTCATCCCGCCACAGATACCGGTTATCAATGACCGGTTTGATGCGATACGGTGGATCCATCAGCTTGTGAATCAATTTGCTGTCATCATAGCCTTTGTCCGCCGATAAATAATCAGTGGAATTTCACACTTCACTTTTGCTACCATTAGAAAAACCAGCCTTTTTCAAGGCTGGTCTGGTAGAAAATTCTTTTTTCGCATCCTGACTGCCTTACTCCCTCAATAGTTTCCAGACTGCGCAATTAGCTCATCGGAATCCAGAACATGAGCAACAGCGACGGAGCAGAAGGAACACCGTCGGCATTTTGGGCTGCATCGTCCGTTAGAGGCATTGCATCCTGGTTGCCATGACGTCTGCTGCAAAAATGCACTATAATAGATTCTGTCAAAATGATTCCGGAGGTGTTTTTCGTGGTCCGATGGATGAGTCAATATGGCGCTGTACACCAGGCATTGCTGGCAACCCTCTTCACCTGGGGGATCACCGCATCAGGGGCCGCTCTCGTCTTCTTTTTCAAAACCATCAACAAAAAAGTCCTGAACGGCATGCTTGGGTTTGCCGCCGGGGTTATGATTGCGGCGAGCTTCTGGTCTTTGCTTGCGCCTGGAATTGAGTTGGCAGAAGAATTGGGGCAGGTTGCCTTTCTCACGGCTGCAAGCGGTTTTCTTCTCGGTGGGGGATTTCTTTATCTGGTTGATCGACTGCTTCCTCATTTGCACTTGGGACTTAATACGACCGACGCAGAAGGATTGAAGACAAGGTGGCAGCGAAGTGTCTTGTTGGTCATGGCGATAACCCTTCACAATATTCCCGAAGGACTGGCCGTTGGCGTAGCTTTTGGGGCGGTTCTTGCAGGCACAGGGTCTTCTGCGACGCTGGCAGGTGCGATCGTATTGGCAATCGGCATCGGGCTGCAGAATTTTCCAGAGGGAGCAGCTGTATCGATACCGCTGCGACGCGAGGGCTTCAGCCGGACAAAGGCTTTCATTTTCGGGCAAGCTTCGGGGATTGTCGAGCCCATTGCCGGTGTTCTGGGCGCGCTTGCTGTCATCAGCATAGAGCCAATCCTGCCGTATGCACTCGCATTTGCGGCAGGCGCCATGATATATGTTGTTGTTGAGGAACTGATTCCCGAAGCACAAAGAGAAGAAGGCGGTTCGAAAACGGACATTTCAACAATAGGAGCCATGCTGGGGTTTGTCGTGATGATGGTGCTCGATGTCGCTCTGGGATGATGTCTTGAAATGCCAAAAGCAGCGCAATACGTTTTGATGCGGCGCCGTTTGGACACGTAAAAAGGCGCGCGTGATCCGGCGTGTTCAACGTGATCGCTGAGATGACGTACAAGCAGCTTCTTCTGGCTTTTACCGAGGCGCCAAACAAGAGGCAGAACGACGCTCCCCCTGAGCGTTTCAGGTTGGCAGGGCGGCGAGGGCCGCGACATCTTCAGCAGACAGCTCGAAATCGAACAGTGCGGCGTTTTCCCTGATCCGGTACGGGTTGGCAGATTTCGGCAACGGCAGAAAACCCATCTGCAGACTCCAGCGCAGGCAGATCTGAGCGACAGTCCTGTCGTATTTGGCTGCAAGCGGCTTCATTTCCGGCATAGCAAACACCTTGCCTGTTCCCAGCGGGCTATAGGCCTGCAACAAGATGTTTCGTTGCCTGCAGTATTGCACGGTTTCGTCCTGGGTTACACCGGGGAAAAGGCGGATCTGGTTGACCATGGGCATGATTTTGGCTGTTTCAAGCAGTGCGTCCAGGTGTTCAGGCATGAAATTACTCACCCCGATCGAACGGATGCGGCTTGCTTCATACAGTTCTTCAAAAGCTTTCCATGAACCGGCGTTCACTTCCTGCCAACGGTCCATGTGCTGCTTGGGGTGCGGGGTATGAATGAGATACAGATCAAGGTAATCAAAGCCGAGTCGCTTCATCGACCGGTCGAAAGCAGCCAGTGTGGCCTCGTAGCCGTGTTCCGTATTTCTCAGCTTGCTGGTGACAAAAATCGTTTCTCTGTCCTGTTCACTTTCACGGAGAGCTCTGCCGACACTTTCCTCATTGCCGTACAGGGCGGCCGTGTCGATGTGACGGTACCCGGCCGATAGGGCTTCCCGGACGGCACGGACAGCAACCGGGCCGTTTGGTATCTGCCATGTGCCGAAACCGACACAAGGAATTGTTACACCATTTATGCAGCTGAAAAGTATCCGCGAGAGATTTCATTTTGTTCGCGTCGAGTAGACAGCTCGACACTCCTTTCATTGTATAAGTTTACAATGTGAAGG
>JAAYLM010000503.1 GCA_012521915.1 Oscillospiraceae bacterium
ACGAAAAAGTATCGCTGGCGATGATTGTGGTTCCATCCCGAGATAATGTGGATATCTATGCCGACCTGAAGACCAAGATCGACCAGACTATTGGCGAGATCAACGGTTTATATTCCAGATTGGGATGGACACCGATCCATTATTTCTACCGCGGCTTCTCCTTCGAGGAGTTGATCGCCATGTATGACGTCTCCGGAATTGCCTTGGTAACTCCTCTGCGCGACGGAATGAATTTGGTGGCCAAGGAATATCTGGCTACCAAGAACAGCCATAGCGGTGTACTTATCCTCAGCGAAATGGCCGGGGCTGCCATTGAATTGCAAGATGCCATCACCATCAACCCTAATGATAGCGACGAGATCGAGAGTGCGATTCTGGAGGCATTGCGGATGCCTGAACAGGAGAAGAAGGCGAGGCTGCAGAATATGCAGAAACGGATATCGAAGCAATCAGTCAAGAAATGGGCGAACGATTTTGTAAAAGAACTACAGTCCATAAAAACCCAAAATAAAGAAATACTGCAAAAGATTGTAGGAAAGCGGCAGCTCAATCAGATTAAGAAGGCCTATGATGATGCCTCCTCACGCTTGATCTTGCTGGATTACGATGGCACACTCGCCCCGTTCGTCAAAAAACCGGAAGATGCCATACCTTCAACCAAATTGTTAGCGCTTTTACAAGAGATGACTGCCGACAAGAAAAATAAGGTGGTGATCAACAGCGGCAGGAACCGCCAGGTACTCGATCAATGGTTTCAGGGAGTTAACCTCGATTTTGCCGCTGAACATGGTATGTTTTACAAGGAAGAGGGGAAGTGGCATAAGAATATGCAGGAGGAAATAGAATGGGACGGCGAAATTATTGATATCATCCAGCATACGATCGACAAAACACCCCGCTCTCATCTGGAGAAAAAGGATACTTCACTGGTATGGCACTATCGCAAGGTGGATGTTTGGCTTGCCGAACTGAGGGCACAGCAGCTGATCAACGCCTTGATCGGTCCCTGCTCCAGGTTGAACCTGCAGATTGTCCCCGGAAATAAGATCGTAGAGGTCAAACCACCCGATTTCACCAAGGGAAGTGAAGTGTTGCGCAGGCTTGAACACGGAGAGTATGATTTTGTCCTGGCTATGGGCGATGACACTACTGATGAAGATATGTTCAGGGTACTTCCTCCGGGTGGTATCAGCATCAAGGTAGGTAATTTCTCTCCTGCAGCGAAATATCGTCTCCCTTTACAGTCATCTGTAATTCCATTTTTATCCAACTTAATTAAATAACAATCTCCCTATGGATTTTATTGACCATCTTATCCCCAACAGTTCACTACGATACCCATTTATTGCATTGCTATTTATTGCATTATTCATCATACTGGTCCTTGTTTTTAATTTTATCATCAGGAAATGGAGGATTCGGACACAAAAAAGTAAAAGCCACATTGATGATTTTATTGTCCGCCTTTTCAGAGTTCCCGGGATATGGATCATTTTCGCTATATTATTAAATATATTCAGTACGCTGTTACAGGAAGATGCACGCACTTTTGAAGTCTTACAGAAAATAAGCCGGATATTGCTGATTCTCACACTCGGATGGATAATTGTACAGATTATCAGGGGTACCTTTCATTATTGGCAGAACAAGCTCGACATCAATAATCCCAATAATCTTGAAGCTAGGAAGAGGCTTACACAGATGAGTATGATCGAGAGGATCACGATCATACTCACAGCCTTTATCTTCTTTTCGATAGCACTGATGACCATCGATTCAGTCAGGCAACTGGGTGTCAGCCTGCTGGCTTCGGCAGGAGTGGCGGGGATCATTATAGGATTCGCAGCCCAACGTAGTATCGGGCGGATATTCTCCGCTATCCAGATTGCTTTTACACAGCCGGTCAGACTGGATGATGTAGTAGTCATCGAGGGAGAATGGGGGCGTATTGAAGAAATCAATATCACATACGCCGTGGTAAAGATCTGGGATGAGCGACGGTTAATCATACCTATCGATTATTTCTTGAACAACCCCATACAAAATTGGACAAGAACCACTTCCGATATATTGGGAACAGTATTCCTGTATGTCTCTTACGACCTGCCTCTGGAACCATTGCGTGAAGAACTGGCACGCATAGTGGAAGATGA
>JAAYLM010000504.1 GCA_012521915.1 Oscillospiraceae bacterium
CGAATCGCCAAAGTAAATATAGTCTTCATGCGGCAGGGCCTTGCGCGCCTCGCGCAATACGCTCAGGCCGCCCATGCCGCTGTCAAAAAAACCGATAGGTGCAGTATTGTTCATACTCCCTCCGTATAGACAGAATAACAGATCATGCGAATTATATTTCACAAAAGATTCGATGAACCCGGGAAGCAACTGTTGTGACGATTGATAAAACCCAAAGCTGGAATAATGGTTCCCGAAGGACTATATGTGCATGATACTCAGGTAAAGAAATCAGAATCTATCCTCTTCACTTCAAACGTTTGAATGGTAGAAACACCAATATCATATTCAATCATCAGCTTGGCAAGCCTCTCTCCATCAATCAGCACAATTTGACTTGAATCGGCAGACTTTCTTGCTTCTGCAGAGAACTTAGCTGTCGTAACAAACAAACCTTTCTTGTTCTTATATTCGGCAATTGCCCCTATAAATTTTTGAATCTCCGGACGGCTGACAACACTGTCACGATTGTAGCGCTTTGCCTGAATATATATATTGCTGAATCCCAGTTTATCCTCTCGGATAATGCCATCTATTCCTCCATCACCAGAAGCAGGTGTGACGATGCCAGCCCATTCATTACCTCCGCCATACCCCATCTTCACCAACAGCTGTATGATTAGCCGTTCAAAAAATACAGGAGGCTGATTTAAGATTTCCGTTAGCAATTCATCAGCAAGACCATTATTGATCTCCGAAAATGCTGATTGCATAAGTTCAGCAGGAGTTGATTTATCTTCTATGGATTTTTGTGTCTCGTTTGATGCTTTATCTGATTTGCTTCGTGATAGAAACGCCCTGAATGATTCATACCGATGCAAGAAACTGTTATCGAGTCTTGAGGGGTTGGATGCAAGTACAGATTGTCCTTCAGCAGTAATCCGTGTATTGCCACGCCGCGGGTATTCGATAAGCCCTGCTGCTTTTAAATAAGTCCGCGCCCAACCGACACGACTATCAAAAACCGGTATTGTACTTCTCTCAAGCAAAACAGCTCGTTCATCATCGCTTATGCCTCTGTGTTTTGCAACGTAATCCCTGATAGACATAATATCATGCAGTTCTCCATCAGAGACTGCCATCAGAATTTCTTTATAGATTTCATCGTACTTCGGGATTGCCATATCTGTCATCTCCTTAGTTTTCCATCACTATTTTTATGATACCATGAATTATTTAGCTCATCCAGTATTTGGTGCAGTTTTACGGGATGATGTGATGAAAAAGGGAATGGTTCACGTAGAAAGAAGAAGTCCACAATTTAGTGACGTCTCATCAAGTTACTCATCTGACACATTTCATTTATACATCTTTATATGACCAAGGAAACTAAGAAACAGTTTTCCTCCTGCCAACAATGGCAAACCACCACCCCGACCTCTGGATAATATTTTCACGGATTTTCCCCACATATATGAATCCATCTTCATATTATGCACCCCGGCGCGCGGCGGAAGCCATATTCTCCCCGCGCGTCGTTGCATATTATACGATAATCGCGAATTCCCTTGCTTTGCAAGGCCTTTTCAAACTCATCAAA
>JAAYLM010000505.1 GCA_012521915.1 Oscillospiraceae bacterium
CCTTCACTGCGCACTGCTTTGCGGATGGTTTCTTTATAGGCGACTTGAGGGGTACCTACATTGGCTTCCACCTTGAACTCACGGAACAGGCGGTCAACAATAATATCAAGATGTAATTCACCCATGCCTGATATCAAGGTTTGTCCTGTTTCAGTGTCAGTCGCAGTCCGGAATGTCGGATCTTCTTCCGAAAGTTTGGCCAGGGCCATCATCATCTTGTCTTGACTGGCTTTTGACTTAGGTTCGATCGCCACCTGGATGACCGGTTCAGGAAAGTCCATCGACTCGAGGATAATCGGGTTTTTCTCATCACAAAGGGTGTCACCCGTGGTGGTGTCCTTCAAGCCGACAGCTGCGGCAATATCACCAGCGTAGACTTTATCCACCTCTGCGCGGTGATTGGCATGCATCTGCAGGATACGTCCGATACGTTCGCGTTTATTCTTTGTTGAATTCAGTGTATAAGAACCTGAATCAAGTGTACCGGAGTAAACACGGAAAAAGCACAGCTTTCCAACAAACGGGTCAGTCATGATCTTGAAGGCCAGTGCCGAAAACGGAGCTGAGTCGTCGCTGGGACGCGTATCCTCTTCTTCGCTGTCCGGGCTGATACCATTGATCGCAGGCACATCAATCGGAGAAGGCATATAATCCACAACGGCATCCAGCAGTTTCTGCACACCCTTGTTTTTATAGGATGTGCCGCAACAAACCGGTGTCATATGGCAGCCAAGGGTTGCTTTTCGAATGGCTGTCTTCAGCTCTTCTTCCGTTATTTCCTCGCCTTCAAGGAATTTTATGGTCAGGGTTTCGTCACTTTCGGCTACCGACTCGACCAGGCGTTCATGCCAGGTTTGCGCCAAATCCTTCAGATCCTCCGGGATTTCGGTTTCCTGAATGTCCATGCCAATATCATCACCATAATAGCTTGCTCTCATGGTGATCAGGTCAATAATGCCGCTGAACGTTTCTTCTTTGCCAATCGGCAACTGAATCGGGACGGCATTGGTTTTCAGGCGCTGCTTCATCATCTCGACAACACGAAAGAAATCAGCGCCCATAATGTCCATTTTGTTGACATAAGCCAGGCGGGGAACACGGTAATGGTCCGCTTGTCTCCAGACAGTCTCTGTCTGGGGTTCCACCCCACCTTTAGCGCAAAACACGGTTACAGCACCATCAAGCACCCGTAAAGATCGTTCGACCTCAACAGTAAAATCAACATGGCCAGGCGTATCGATAATGTTGATCCGCTTGCCTTTCCACTGGGCTGTTGTCGCAGCAGAAGTAATCGTAATACCTCGTTCCTGCTCCTGCTCCATCCAGTCCATGGTGGCAGCGCCTTCATGAACTTCGCCAACCCGGTGGATTCTGCCTGTATAAAACAGAATACGTTCGGTTGTCGTTGTCTTTCCGGCGTCTATATGGGCCATAATGCCGATATTTCTCGTATTAAGCAGCGAGAATTCTCTGGGCATTCAGTATTGCTCCTCCCAAATTACCATCTGTAGTGGGCAAATGCACGGTTGGCATCTGCCATACGGTGCATATCTTCTTTTTTCTTGTAGGCTCCGCCTGCGTTGTTCGACGCATCGATCAGCTCATTTGCCAGGCGATCACGCATGGTGCGTTCACCGCGCTTTTTGGCAATATCAACGATCCAGCGCAACCCCAGTGTCTGCCTTCTTTCCGGTCTGACTTCGATTGGAACCTGATAATTGGCACCACCGACACGCCTTGCCTTGACTTCCAGCATCGGCATGACATTTTCCAGAGCCTTATTAAAGACTTCCATCGGATCTTGTCCGGTGCGATCTTTGATCAGATCAAAGGCACCGTAACAGATTTTTTGTGCTACACCTTTTTTTCCGTCCAGCATGATGTTGTTGATGAGCTTTGTCACTCTGACATCCTGATAGATCGGATCCGGCAGCACGTCTCTCTTGGGGACATGGCCTTTTCTTGGCACTTTTCTTCCCTCCTCTCATGATTATGCGGGCGTTCACGCCCGAAACCATAGGTACTCACGATTTGGACCGTGTTTGTGCAGCGTATGCCATATCCACCTTATGTGTATGATGACAGTGTACTGATCACGTTAAGTCCAACCTATTCGCACTATTTGGTCTTGGCTGCCTTGGGCTTCTTGGTACCGTATTTGGATCGGCCCTGCATTCTGTTGGTCACGCCTGCTGTGTCCAGTGTTCCCCGGACAATATGATAGCGTACACCAGGCAGGTCTTTAACTCTGCCGCCTTTGATCAGAACGACCGAGTGCTCCTGCAGGTTATGTCCGATACCAGGAATATAGGCTGTGACTTCTTCCTGATTGGTCAGACGGACCCTGGCAACTTTTCGCAGTGCCGAATTCGGCTTCTTGGGTGTTATGGTTTTCACAACCGTGCAAACACCACGTTTCTGCGGTGACGATAGCGGAACTTCGCGCTTACTCAGCGTGTTCAATGTTGACTGCAGCGCAGGCGACGTTGATTTGTAACGCTTGGATGTGCGTCCTGATTTTACCAGCTGGTTGAACGTAGGCATCAATACACCTCCTTTCTTGTTTCTGCCTGTTTTCCTAGCCTTGCCAAGAGGCACTGCTACATAAAAAGACCCCTGTAGGGGCTTTCAGGCACTTTAGTATAGCACCGTTCATCTCAAATGTAAATAAAAAATAATTTGATGCGGCTAAATAAACGCTCTTCTGCTGAATATATCAGCAGCACCACCTTTTGGCAAGTCAGTTTGCCTGCAATATATTTCTTACATATGAAACTTATTGAGGATGTGCAATAAAATGACCAGTCCTGAACAGCTGGTTCTGCTTTTTTCTATCCTATTTATGCTTCGGCTGCATGTGGCGCTTTGTTCAGCGCATTATCGAAAGACAAACAGGGCAAGCAGGTGCCAGACAGCACCACCAAAACCCGTTCCCTGCGAAAGGCAACTGTCTTGAACAACATACCGGCAGCAACCAGCAGCCATTGCAGCAGGAGGATGATCCGACCTGTTGTGCCCGTAATCACGGTCAAGGCAACCGGTGTATAGGTCCCGGCGATCGCCCAGTATATGGCCATATGATCCAATCTGTTCAGCCGGTTTTTCCAACGGCTTGCCGCCGGCAGGTCATGATAGATCGCGGAGACTGTAAAGAGAAACAGAAGGCAAAATAAAAAAAGGAGGTCACTGCCGTGTACCAGCCTTCGCTGAAGAAAAATCAAGGTTGCAACAAGCAGGGCCATGGCTCCGTGGCTGAGCGCGTTCAAACTTTCCGCCCGGCGATCCAACCATTCGGCCGGTATTTCCAGTCCGGGCGACCTTGTTCCCGGACGCCGCGTATTTTTTATCCTGCTGTTTTCTTTTTTTTCTGTTCTGTTCATCTGCTTATCATATACCAGTTTTCACAGCTGTACCAGCAGCAGCGACCTGTTGTTTCATACGTATAAGATCGCAGGCAACGTGTGTTACAGTAAAAACTGAATTTCATGCTATAATCAGTAGTTGGTAATCATGGTATAATGTTTACTGGTTGGCTTTAGCCCGCCTATCGCCTTATGGCTATGTCAAAGGGCAGGTAAAATCATGAACCTGGAAGATGCGAAAGGGGTTGTCTCATCATGCAAGAACTATTCATTACCAATATCTGGGCCCGGGAAATCATCGATTCCCGCGGCAATCCGACACTCGAAGCTGAAGTTGAACTCGAAGACGGTTCAATTGGCCGTGCGGCTGTTCCCTCAGGTGCCTCAACAGGCGCTTTTGAAGCCGTTGAGCTGCGCGACAATGATCCGGGCCGTTATCTGGGCAAAGGTGTTCTCAAAGCAGTTCAGAACGTCAATGAACTGATCGCTCCTGAACTTGAGGGCTACAATGTTTTTGACCAGCAAAGCATTGATAACCTGATGATCGAGCTTGATGGCACCCCCAACAAAGCCAAGCTTGGTGCCAACGCCATGCTGTCCGTTTCACTGGCCTGCGCTAAAGCGGCCGCGATCGCTCTTGGCCTTGACCTGTTCCAGTATCTCGGCGGTGTGCAGGCACACATGCTTCCCGTCCCCATGATGAACATCATCAATGGCGGCAAGCATGCTGACAACAGTGTCAACCTGCAGGAATTCATGATTATGCCGGTTGGTGCAGAGACCTTCCGTCAGGGGCTGCAATGGAGTGTGGAAGTCTTCCACACGTTGAAAAAACTGCTTAAGAGCCGCAATATGGCCACAGCGGTCGGCGATGAAGGCGGATTTGCACCGAACCTGGAAAGCGATGAGCAAGCCCTGGAACTGCTGGTCGAAGCCATCAAGAGCGCAGGTTTCCGTCCCGGTACAGATATAGCGATTGCCATGGACCCAGCTTCGACTGAGCTCTATGAGTCAGCCAAAGAAGCTGGTGAAGACGGTAAATACCTGTTCTGGAAATCCGGGCAGCTGAAAACAAGCTCGGAAATGGTTGATTACTGGGCTGACCTGGTTGATCGTTATCCCATTATCTCCATTGAGGATGGGCTGGCAGAAGAAGACTGGGATGGTTGGAAAATGCTGACAGAGCGTCTGGGCAAAAAAGTCCAACTGGTCGGTGATGATCTCTTTGTCACCAACACTGAACGTATTGAAAAAGGTATTGATCTCGGTGTCAGTAATTCTGTCCTGATCAAGCTGAATCAGATCGGCACCTTGTCAGAGACCTTAGCCGCTATTGAAATGGCCATGCGCAACAACTGGACCGCTGTTGTCTCGCATCGTTCAGGTGAAACAGAAGATGTCACCATTTCCGATATCGTGGTTGCTGTAAACGCCGGCCAGATCAAAACCGGGGCGCCGTCCCGTACAGATCGTGTCGCCAAGTACAATCAGCTGTTGCGGATTGAGGAAGCCCTCGGTGACAACGCTGTTTATGCTGGTCGCAATGCCTTCCGTTTCTGATAGCACCTTTCGGGTTATCCTAAAATAGATCAGAAGCCGTCCTGGGTCACGCATGGCCGGGACGGTTCTTTTTTTCTTGTTGATACAACCCGCCCGTATCAAGAACAACTTCAGCCAAGCGATCCAATCCGGACTGCAGGGCTTGCCGTGGCAAGGCAAGATTGATCCGCTCGAACCCTGCACCTTCCCTGCCAAAGACCTCTCCAGCGGTAAAATGCAAGTCGGCAGCCTGCAGCAAGGCGAGACGCTCCTGTCCAGATAAGGTAAGCGCACGCATGTCGATCCAGCCCAGGTAGGTCCCTTCAATGGGAAAAGTCCGCAGCTGAGGTATCCTCTGCTGCATCGTCTCAGCAAACAAGGCTCTGTTCCCTGCAAGATATGCCAGTAGGGCCTGATACCAGCTTTCGCCTTTTTCGTAGGCTGCCTGACAGGCGACTGTGCCGAAATAATTGGTGCCATGTATACCGGTTTTGCGCATAGCGGCCTGGTAGCGGCGCCGTAGATTCTCATTGGGGATCATCAGGTTGGCGTTTGTCAAACCGGCCAGATTGAAGGTCTTGCTTGGCGCTGTACAAATGATGCAACGGTCGGTTATTTTTTGGTCAAGAGCGGCCAGAACAGTATGGTGGTGAGGCTGGAAAACAAGGTCAGCATGTATTTCATCAGAAACCAAAAGGATATCGCGCTTCCGGCAAATGCGCCAGACATCCAGGAGTTCTGATTCCAACCAGACCCGTCCAACCGGATTATGCGGGTTGCAGAGGATCAGCATGCGTGCCCGCGGGTCGGCTGCTTTTACTTCAAGGTCAGCAAGATCCATCGTGTACTGCTGTTTTCCTTCGATCAAAGGATTGACTAAAAGGTGGCGCTGCTGTTGCTCAGCGGCCTGAAACAACGGCGGATAGACCGGTGGTTGGACGATGACTGCGTCTCCGGGCGCTGTGAATGTTCTGACCAGCTGGTAAAGGGCATAGACTATGTTGGGAACCTGAACAATCCATTCCGGCCGGCAGGAAAACCCGTACCGACGCTGTTGCCAGGCACGGACTGCCTCATAGTAGGCAGGTTGCGGATGATAATAGCCATAGATGGCAAAGTCAGCAGCCTCATGCAAAGCTTCCTGGATTTCAGGCGCGACCTTGAAATCCATGTCAGCAACTGAAAAGGGAAAGACGTCTTTGTTGCCCTGGCTAAGCGCTTCCGTCAGATGATGCCACTTGCTGGCGCCGATGCGCCGGCGTGGATAAAGGGTATCAAAATCATAAACCATCGTTTCGCCCAATCCGTTTGGCCAAGCCAGATGATCAGAAGTGTTGCCTGATCACCGCCGGAAGCTGTTCAACATCGTTTTCCCAGCCAGCGGGTACAGCAACCGGCTCAAGCTGAAAACAGCGTAAAGCATTTCGGGCCATCAGCAGGTTGCCCAGATGATTGACATGAAAGCCATCACGCATCAGAGCGGTATAGCCTGTCGGATCTGCCTGCCGCAGCGGTTGAAAAAGATTGTACTGGTCAATCAATGGATAAGCGTCTTTTGCGGCCAAATCGCGGTTCACTTGGACAAATTGTTCAAAATGCCTGTCAAACCCTTCATTAAAACATTCATAAAGCGGACAATAATATGTTTGCAGAACAGCTTCAGCACCGGATGAACGGATGATTTGACCAACCTCACTGAGCTGACGTTCATACTGGTCAATTGCCAGCCCTTTCGCTGCGTCGTTGCCGCCAATGGTTACAATGACCATCTCCGGTTTGAAAGAGAGTACATCACGCTCTATGCGCCGGAGCAGGTCGGTCGTCGTTTCACCGCCGATGCCACGATTAATGACACAGACATGATGGCCGATCTGAGCCTCCATAGCGACGGCCAGCCAGGTCACCCAGTTAAAACGGCCGGCATGAACCAGCGATAGCTGTGTGTTGCTTGAACCAAAAGCGACCACCCTTATGCTGTCACTGGTTCTCTGTTTCCATGTCGAGACAGTTTCAAAGACCTTTGGCTTATCCATGATACAACACCTCTCTGCAGGCTGGTCAGCCAGCGTCGCTCTGATCAGCTGCCGCCTGGATCTTGAGTGTATCTTCGCTGGACTGCAAAACCGTGGCTGTGTCCAAGACAGCAGACTTTCCGGCGATGTCATCAAGCAGTGCCTGCAGGCTGGTGCTACTGGTTTTCTGTTCTGGAATAGGAATTAGCCTGGGTTGTGCTTCGCCAGCCATGGAAAGTCTTATTTCCGGCTGGCCATAGGAAAACTCTATGACGCCTCCTTTGCACCATAGTGTGAAGCGCCAATACGAAGGCAGGCTGTAGCCCATGCTATCAGGCGCCGAATAGGAAACATCAGCCAGCAAACCAGCGCCTTGATCAAGCTTAACCATAAACTGGGCACAGTCTTTAAAGTCAGGGTCTTTGTCCGCATAGGCGTTCCAGCAGCGGGCAGCCAGTACGTCCTGCAAACGCAAGCCGGTCAGGCAGGCCATCATGTCCATGCCATGAATCGCCAGGTCGTTGATGGTTCCGCCGTGCATGTTCGGCTCAAAATACCAGGGGGCACGTGTGGCATAATTCAACGGGTGCTGTCCGCTGAAAAAAGCAGCTTGCAGTGGACCCATGGCTTTATCCTGCAGCAGTGACCTCACTGCGCCGGTGATGGGGCTGAATCGCAAATCCAGCATCATGCCAACTTGGCGTTTTTTCTCGGCGGCCAGACGGCGGATTTCTGCCAGTTCCTGTAGGGATGTGCACAGGGGCTTATCCGCGATCACATGCTTGCCGGCCTGCAGTGCTGCGATTGCATGTCCACCCCGCAGGGCAAAGGCATCGCCTATAGCGATGATATCAATGGATGAATCAGCCAGCAAAGCAGCAGGCTGATCATGCGTCAGGACAACGCCCTTCGCTTCAGCATCTTTACGATAAGCAGGATCCACCTCACAAGCGCCCGCAATGATGATGTCCGGGTGTTTTTCCGCCTGGGCATACAATGAAAAAATATGGCCGTGTTTGAAACCGATAAAAGCGATCCGGTGCATAATTACCTCCAGAATCATTCTGCTTCAGGATTTGAAGCCGTTGTTGACCTGCCAAAAGCATATGACACTTGCCAAACCTTGTCAATCGAGACGGATCCATACAGCAAACATGGCTGCACATTCGAAAAAAAAGCCACCTGTTTTTGGCAGATGGCTTCATTAAACTCATCTAATGCGGACACAGCGCTCCCCCGTTTTTTCGGTGCTTTTCCCGCTGTTCAGGCAATAAAGCTGTGTTGCAGACTGCTCAACTGTTCTCGCGGCAGAAGGATGCCCTGTCACCAGCTGTCGCGTCCAGACGACCGTTGTTAAAGGCTCAGTCAAAAAAGACAGGTTGTCCGGTTTGACTTGATTTGTAGATCGCTTCGAGAATCTGTGTGACGACATACGCCTGTTCCGGCAGTACAACGGGATTATCACCATTTTCCAGAGCCTGATAGAAGAGGCGTGCCTCTCTTTCATGAGGCTCTTCAGCTGAACCGCTGTAGAAAGCCACACCGCCTGTGCTCAGATCTGGTTTCAGTGTATAAGTGCGGCTGTTTTTTTCGCCATTGATCCGCAGGCCGTCCTGCATATCCGCACCTGCCTTTGTACCGCATAATGTCGTCCTGGCTTCACCCACATCCAGTGTATTCAAAGCCCAACTGGCCTCAAGCACGATCGTAGCGCCGTTCTTCATGGTAATGAAGCCAAAAGCGGCATCTTCCACAGTGAATTTTTCCGGATCCCAGGGTCCCCAGGCGTTCGCTGCATTTTTCGTGTCAGCCAGCTTGCGATAGGTCTTACCGACGACATAAGCCGGTTCGTAATTGTTCATTTCCCAGAGTGTAAGGTCAAGGGCATGTGTGCCAATATCAATCAGCGGACCGCCGCCTTGTTCATCTTCATTGAGAAAAACGCCCCAGGTAGGTACAGCACGTCTGCGGACAGCGTGTGCTTTCGCGTAATAGATCTCGCCCAGTTCACCGTCTTCAATCATCTTTTTCAGGTAGACAGAATCATTGCGATGACGGCTCTGATAGCCGATCGTCAGTTTCTTGCCTGTCCGGTGTGCTGCATCCAGCATCGCTTTGGCATCAGCAGCCGTTTTGGCCATGGGTTTTTCACACATGACATGTTTGCCGGCTTCCATAGCTGCAATGGAAATGGGCGCATGTGATTTATTAGGTGTCAGGACGTGCACCACATCAATGTCGGCCAGGGCAACCAGTTCTTTGTAATCCCGGTAGACCTTGGCTTGCTTAACACCATATTCTTTTGCCGCTTTTTCCGCCCGTTCCGGAATAATGTCGCAGAAAGCGACCATCTGCACGTTCTCCAGCTTTTTCAGAGCGGGCATATGCTTGCCGTTGGCGATACCGCCGCACCCCACAATACCAACCCGATAGATCTTCTTCGCCATATCATGATCCTCCATGTCTTCAAAAAGCGTTTTTTGCTTCTGCAGGCTTTATGCCCTTACCGGGCAATCGTATCCATTAGCCTTCGTTGAGCATGCGCCGGATGTTGGCACAGCTTATGCCGATGCTTTCAAACATATCACGGGTGAACGCTTCCTGCTCAACGATCAGGCCACGTTCCAGCGTGCCATGTTTACGGGCGATCTCAATGATCGCCGGAAAATCAATCATCCCGTTTCCCACTTCGACATTGATGTCCTTGCCGGCAAGATCCTTGTAATCAGCATTGATATCCTTGAAATGAAGCGGTCCTGCCAGTTTGCCGAGGCTGTCAATATAAGCGACCGGATCCACATCAGCATACTGGACCCAGCAGGTATCGACTTCGGCCACCAGCTGTATACCGGCATCATTCTGCAGAATCAGGTTAAAAGCATACTGGCCGTCGAACTGAACGAGTTCACGGTGATGGTTATGATAACCGACACGTATGCCATGCGGTTCAAGGGCCCGGGCGGCCTTGACCAGAATGTCGGAAATCGTTTTACAGTCCGCCGCTGAATGGATGGGAAAACCCGGGCAGATAACCCAGGATAGGCCCAGAGTGCGGCTGAAGGCAACCACCTCATCCAGTTCATCTGCCAGCAGATTGGCACCAACATGCGATGAATAGGCCTCCAGACCGATACGGTCCAGTTCAGCCCTCAGTTTTTCCGCACTGTGCCCGCCGTATCCGGCAAATTCCACGCAATCATAACCTGCTTCCTTGACTTTTTCCAGCGAACCGAAATAATCTTCCTGCATCGCCTGGCGGATCGAATAAAGTTGTAAACCGACTCTTGTCTTCATCTGTGTTCACCTCATCTATTTCATCTAAGTTTTTATTCCCGCTGTTTTCTTCTGTGCTGCTTTTGACATGATTCTAATAACAAGCATCACGTTCCAGAGGCGCTGGCTGTGTGAAACTGGTTTTCAGATATATATGCCGGTTCTCGTCTGACGCTTGATGGAAGGCATGCATACTTTCCAGAACATGCAGGGCAAGGTCGCCTGAAGCCCGGTGATCGCAGGCCCCCTCGCGCCAGGCTCTGGCCATGTCAACCAGACCCAGACCTCTGCTGTTTTCTTGATGGGGGCGATCCATATCAACAGGATGAAAATCCTGCTCCCCGGCCAGGCGGATGCGCACCGGACCGGCAAATGTGTTGG
Organism: Oscillospiraceae bacterium; assembly: GCA_012521915.1. Classification (GTDB taxonomy): domain Bacteria; phylum Bacillota; class Clostridia; order Saccharofermentanales; family UBA5734; genus JAAYBY01. The sequence continues at coordinate 10,568 of JAAYLM010000505.1, forward strand.
GATCTGGAACGGAAAGAGTGCCTTTACTGCCATAGATCTCTATGCGCGGCAAATCTGCAGCCCAGACGTCAAAGCTGGTTATGATTGTGCCAATCGCGCCACTGGCAAAATCGATAAGCCCGGTCACATGTGTCGGTACTTCAACGTCAATCAGCTGGCCATTTTTTTTGCTGCTGGATACGGTTCTCTGTTTAAAAGAGATGGCGGTCCTTCCCGTCACGCGCATCGCCGGCCCCAGCAAAGCATAAAGAGCAGTCAGGTAATAGGGGCCCATGTCAAACATCGGGCCGCCTCCCGTCTGGTAATAGAACTCCGGGTCAGGATGCCAGCTCTCGTGACCATGATTCGTCATGAAGGCTGTTGCCCCGATGGGACGGCCGATCACACCCGAATGGATGATGTCAAGGCAAGTCTGGATACCTGCTCCCAGAAAAGTATCCGGAGCGGCCCCCAGCAAAAGCCCGTTGTGCCTGGCTAGCGTCTTCAGTGCCAGGCCATGTTCAAGGCTGATAGAAAGTGGTTTCTCAACATAAACCGGTTTGCCGGCTGATAAAACCTGATGACAGATGGCATAATGACCTTGTGGTGTCGTCAGGTTGAGCACCAGATCAACCTCAGGATCGTGCAGGAGCGCATCCGTCTCCAGCACACGGGGAACACCATACTTTTCTGCTTTCTCTCTGGCTCTTTCCGGGATCAGGTCAGCGACAGCAGTCACAGTTACTGAAGCAAACCGCTGAGTCAGGTTCTGCAGGTAGATGCTGCTAATATTGCCGCAGCCGATCACCCCGATGCGTGTTTTTTCCATGACTGCCATCTCCTATCTGCCTGGCTGGAACGCCTCAGGGCTCAACCCCTGGGCGATCGCCCTGTCTTTGCCAGCTGCGGCCCAGAGAAAGCCTCTGCGCATCAATTCAAGCGGTTCATAAGAGGCAAAGATATCCGCATGATGCCCCAAGGAGTTGTAGAAAACACGGCCGTGCCCCCACATTTTTGTCCAAACAACAGGAACAGCGGTCAGAGGATTGCCGGAATGATACCCGATGGCAGCCGGATTCGGGAATAAGGTGCTGGCAAGAACCTCGACTGCCGGATCAACATGGACGTAGTATTGTTCGCTGCTAACATCAAAATCCTGCAGATCCGCTGTGATCGGACTTGATGATGAACGGATGTTGACTCGATACTTTGTGCCGTCATTGCCCGGATGAGCCACCCACTGCCCGCCAGTCATGAACTGCCATTCTGTGCTCTGCCGGAAAGCATCGCACATCCCGCCATGACAGCCGGCCAGACCCACCCCTGAAGCCACAGCCAGACAGGCGTTCTTGCACTGTTCATTGCTGATGGTTCCCATGGTCCACTGAGGGACAAGCAGATGCAAAGACCTTAGCCGGTCCATATCAAGCAGACTGTCCAGCGTATCCGATATTTCAACTTGAAAGCCTTCTTCCCGCAGGACACGGGCAAATACTTCAGATACTTGAACGGGTTCATGCCCTTCCCAGCCACCTTGGATGATTAACGCTTCACGCATGATGGTCCTCCTGTCTGTGGCAGCATTTTTTCTCTATCACATGATGAAAGAGTGCTGGCCTTTATGTTCATTATATCGAAAACAACAGGTGTCTGCCCATTTTTTCATGATATTATATTGGTAATCATTTGGTAAAAGCACCAGCTATAAACGCCAGGAGTGTATCATGACACTGGATATCCGTGATTTGACAAAGAGTTTTGGATCCAAGCAGGTTCTGGATGGTGTAACGTTTCAAGCAGCCGCTGGCTTTGCGCTGGGTTTGCTTGGGCGCAACGGGGCAGGCAAAACCACCACCATTCGCATCATCATGCAGGTTTTCCCTCCTGATGGGGGATCTGTCCTGCTGGACGGCAAGCCACTGCGTGATTGCGATGTGCGGATTGGCTATCTTCCTGAAGAAAAAGGGCTTTATCCCAAGCAGAAAGTCCGTGATCAGATGGTGTATCTGGCACGACTGCGCGGTATGCGCGCGTCTACAGCCCGCAAGGCGGTACAGGCCTGGGTGGAACGCATGGAATTGACCGCATATATCGATAAAAAGCTGGAAACGCTCAGCAAAGGTAATCAGCAGAAGATTCAGCTTGCCTTGGCACTGTTGCATGAACCGGATGTTGTCATTCTTGATGAACCCTTCAGCGGATTAGATCCGGTTAACGCACAGCTCTTGAAAACGATTGTCAAAGAACAGGTCAGTCAGGGGCGGATCGTGCTTTTTTCCAGCCACCAGATGAATTATGTCGAGCAATTTTGCGACGCGGTCGCCATATTGCATCACGGGAAAATTCAGATTTCCGGGACAATCAGGGATTTGAAGCGTGCTTATGACCGTACCCGCCTGCGCCTTCGTTTCGCAGATGGCAACCAGTCCTGTATACAGTTCGCTTATCTGTATGAACAGATCCCGGAGCTTAAAGAAATGGTGGCACATTTTGAGCCACTGGCAGACGATTGCCTGATTCAGCTTTATCACGCTGAGCAGCGGTCTATGCTTTTCCAGGAGTTGGCTAAAGCTGAATGTGATCTGGATCAGTTCCAGGTGGTTGAACCCAGTCTGGAGGAAATTTTCGTGGATAAAGTGGGAGATGGTGTTTGATGAAGACAAACTTCAACCAGTTTCGGGTTGTTTTATCTTTCGAATTTATGTCATATTTGCGCAACAAGGTGTATATCGGGATAACGATCGCTTTCGTTTTGTTGATCGCCATCGGGCTGAGTTTGCCAAGCCTGGTCGCGTTTGCCGGCAGGCTGGCCCCAGCTGAGCCGACACCACCTGCGACACCTGGTCTGGAGCAGACTGTCCATGTCATCGATGAGGCCGGTCTGCTGCCTGATCTGTACAGTCTCCGGATGGCACTGCCTGAACTCAGGTTTGAAGCCGTGCCCCTGACCAGCCTTGCTTCCCTCAGGACAGAGGTCGATGAGGGCAGGGCGCGGGCTGTTCTATATCTTCGGGAACCAACCAGCTATACCTTGATTGAGCGTCGTGCCGGCAGCGATCTGCCCGGCAGACTGCATCAGTTCCTGACCAGACATTATCGGACGCAACTGCTTCTTGAAAACGGACTCTCACAAGAACAGGTGGCAGAAGTACTTGTCGAACCTCAGCTGCAGCATGAAGAAACGGTCGCAGACAGCGGTAAAACCACCGTGCAGACATATGCCTATACCTATCTGCTGCTGTTCCTGCTATACATGACGGTGATGATGTACGGTCAGCTGGTTGCCTCTTCGGTTGCTTCAGAAAAAAGCAACCGGGCTATGGAAATGCTGATCACGTCAACACGCCCCTTGAACCTGATGTTTGGCAAAGTATTTGGTTCCGGGCTGGCAGGACTAGCCCAGATCTCCGTATTTTTCCTGTCAGCCGCGTTTTTTTACACCCTAAACAAGGCAGCCTGGGCTGATCTCCCTTTTTTACACGCCATTTTTCAGATGCCGGCCATCATTTTTGTCTTTACAATCTTATTCTATCTGTTGGGTTATTTCATGTACGCGTTCCTCTATGGCGCGTTGGGTTCACTGGCCAGCCGAACAGAAGATATCAACACCAGCATCATGCCTGTCATCCTGATTATCATGGTGGCTATGTTTATTTCCATTTTTGGCATGATGGCACCGGACGCAGGCTGGCTGGCCACCTTCTCGTTTGTTCCTTTTATTGCCCCCATGGCCATGTTCGTGCGAATCTGTATGACCACGGTGCCACCCTGGCAGATTGCGCTGTCTCTTGCCAGCATGCTCCTGACTATTCTGGCAACCGGCTGGATCTCCAGCCGCATCTACCGCCTGGGTGTGCTGATGTATGGTAAACCTCCTCGACTGGCTGAACTCATCCAGTTGCTCCGTCAGGCTGGTCACTGAAGGCGGGAGATAAAATCAGGCGGCGTATTTGCGCACGAAAGTTTCCAGTTCATTAAGAGGCATTGGCCGACCGATCAGATACCCTTGCGCCTTATAAAAACCGGCTTCTTCCAGCAGCTCAAGCTGCTCAGCTGTTTCGATGCCTTTTGCGCAAACTGTGATGTCCAGCATACGAGCCATCTGCAGAATGGCCAGTGTCACTTTCAGGGCCCTTTCCGATTCAGTAATGTCAGATGTAAAGGATTTGCTCAATTCCAGCATGTCAAAAGGAACATGACGCAGAAGATCAACCGTGGAATAGCCTGTGCCGAAATTACCCAGAACCAGTTTGATGCCAAGTTCGTCATGCAACTGGTTCAGATTTTTTATACCGGTCTGATTGAGTGGCTGAGCCTCACTCAACTCAAACTGGACATGATCGCCGGAAAGGCCTGTTTGAACCAACATATCCTGAACCTTTGTAATAAATTCAGGGCGATTTGCCTGAAAGCCCAATATATTGATGGATATATTGAGATCCATGCCAAGTCTTTTCATCAGCTGCGCACCACTGGAAAAAGCCTTTTCCAAAAACCAAGATCCAAAACGCATGGTCAGTTCTTCATCCGATTCAATGACAGGAATAAAATCCTGAGCAGGAACACGTTCGTTGTTTTCTGCGATCATCAGATCAATAAAAACTTCATATGTGTTGCAGGTGTTTTTTCCCAAGGTCCATTTTGGCTGTCCGAACATTAAAAAACGGTCATTGTTCAAGGCATCGATGATCTCATTACGGGTGATTTTGTACATACGGTACCTCCTTATTCACCTTTGGATCTATGGGCGTTCCAGACAGATCTGCATATGTTGCCGCTTGTGTCTGCTTTGATCTTTTGCTGCCGGGTCTTTTAGGTTTCTTTTTTCATTATACTCTATTCTTAAGCTGATTGGTCGTTACGATAGCGTGCTTAATAACATAACTTTACCACATCTATATCGTACTCGTTGTGTTCATCATTCAATTGAGCTACAGCGCTGATATGATCCTACATAAATGCAACTGCCCGCAGATCAGGATGACCTGCGGGCAGAATGTTCTTACGATGGAAGAATCAGGACATTATTTGGTCGGTTTACCAACGGATTTTCTCCATTCAGTGAGCTGTTTCTGAATTTCATCCACAATTTTCTGCGAACCATTGGCTTCGAGTTTAGCGACAAACTCGTCCACTGCCGCGTCCACATCCTCAACCATACCACCCATCAGATAGGTTGTGTTGTGGTATTCGCTGATGATGTTGGCACAGGCGGCGATCTCGTTGGTGATCGGTTCCGGGTCCATGATGAAGCCGATGTTGCCATCCTGGTGTGAATTGTCATTCAAAGCGGCCAGCTTCGTCGGAAACTCAGGCGTAACCTGATTCGGCAGGACCGTATTCACGATGTTGCCGAAATGGTGGCCGTACCAGATATAATAGGACAGGTCATTCATTGATGTAACGCCCGCATTGTTCGATCCCTTATAAGGATCAAGATGGCCGTTTTCTTCGAGTGCATAGTCTTCGCCCTCGATACCGAAGCGGATCAGCGTACCCAGTTCCTTATCTGTATTAAGCAGATTGAGCAGCATCATGGTGCGCTCAGGGTTCTTCGACTGGACAGGGATGGCATTCATGCAGGCCTGAACATAGGCTGTTGACATAATGCTCAGGTTCGCGGGTTTCAGTCTTGTTGTAAATGGGTACATGTCCTCACGGATCTCAATGTAGCCCTGTGGCAGAACACCGATCAGGGCACCGGAGTTGAAGATCGCTTGGTCTTCGTCGAATTTGCCGTAAGGGGCCAGCCCTTCGTCGACATACTTCTTGGCGAGTTTCGCTACATTGCGATACTCATCTGTCGCGTAAATGTTAAAGACGGTTTCGCCGTCACCCTGGCCCTTGAAAAACTCATAGCCGGAGACCTGGACAGCCGCGACATTGGCGATCATCTCATTTGGATAGTAGAGCTCAATATAGGTACCGGCTAAACCGCTGATAATCGGCAGGTCGGCCCATTCCGGATGCAGGTTGTCCCGGGCTGCTTTTATCTCTTCAAAGAAGGGGATCAGGTCAAAAAGGGTCACCCAGTCAGGCACTTCGACGCCGGTCTCATCAACCA
>JAAYLM010000506.1 GCA_012521915.1 Oscillospiraceae bacterium
AAAGTCACCGGTGCGATGAAAATCAACTATGAAATGCACGCAAATTCCGGTGCGCATTTACATATTCATTTGTTCCCACGCTATCTTGACGATGACTTCCCCAGCGCACCTATCGATTATCGCGTGAGTTAACCTGCTCCCTATGAGAGCTATGCAGAGTTCATGTGGTTTGTCGACCAGATGAGAAAGGAATTGTCACCATGAATTTACACAATGCGATCAACATCATGACGACAGAGATCGCATCCGTTCTTGGCGATAACACACCAGCTATTTACCTGATTGGCTCAGTTGCGCTTGACGATTTCCGGTTTGGTTGGAGTGACATGGACCTGCTCGTTCTCACCGAACGGAAAATAACCGGATTACAGGCTGACAGGCTGGTTAATTTGCGTCAGACTTTATCTGATCGATATCCCGTGAATCCCTATTTCCGTTTGTTTGAAGGCGGTATGCGCTCCGATGATGCTTTTCTGAACGACAGAAACGAGCGGACGGTATACTGGGGAACAAGCGGTCAGCGCACCACCGATAGCTACAAGCTGGACAGCTTTGGCATGAAGATGCTGCTGGACAATGGTAAGCTGCTCCACGGTCATGATCTTCGCGATAAAATGACCTGTCCGACTTACGCTCAGATGCGCGATGATGTAAATGGCCATGCACAAACGGCGCGGAAACACGGCCTTTCAATTGGCTGGCTACTGGATATGGCACGATGTCTTTACACGCTGCGAACAGGCAAAATCATCAATAAAACAGATGCCGGAGAATGGGCATTGGCCAATCATTTATGTCCAGATGCCGATATCCTGCAAAAGGCAGTTGCTATCAGGAAAAACCCGCAAAGCTTTTCAACAGAGGAAAAAGCGGTAGAAAACGCTGTTGTTCAGCGATTTGTGGATGTCATCGACGCAGAACTTGACCAGACCATTGAAAAATTTGCCAAGTCAGAAATGCAACAAATGAAAATCGAATACAATGATCTCTCACTGATCCGCAATAAAGATGGTGTGTCAGTCTGGCGAATTAATCTGTCAGAAGGCAGCGCTGTCATGAAGTGCTTTGATAAGGCTGAGTACCGTCGGGAGATTACCAACTACAGATTGCTCAATTCTCTTAATATCCCCACCCTAAAGGTGCTTGCCTGTACAGATCATGCCCTGGTCCTTGAAGATATTGCGTACAGCAGTTTTCGCTTAGGATCGATAGAAGACATGCAAGACCCGCAAATTGCAGAGAAGATTGCTATGTGGTATCGGACGCTCCACCAAAACGGGCGTGCGTATGCCAGTACACACGCTCTTTACGATGAGTGTGACTGTGTAACCAGAGAAAACATAGACGTGATAAAAGAAAAAACCGGTACAGCAGATCTGCAGGTCTGGCATATCATTGGTGATCATTTTGAGGATATTCAGGCTGTCTTGCAGCAAATGCCCCGAACCCTCACGTACAACGATTTTCACTACACGAATCTTGCTGTAGCACGAGATGGCTCTGCTGCCCTGCTCTTTGATTACAATATGCTGGGGAAAGGGTACGTGTATGCCGATATACGAAATGTCTGCAGCCAGCTCGGGCAATCAGCAAGAACCGCTTTTCTGACTGCCTACGGCAGGTTTGATGAATTTGAAAAAGATGTTGATGATGCGGTCAATGTTATTAGTGGCCTGCATATCGCTTGTCAGCGAGAGGTGTTCCCGAACTGGGGCCAGGAACTTTTGGATATAGTACATAATGGTCGTCTTCTGGCTGCAGTAGAACGTTTATTGGAGGGATCTTCCTTTACTCAACAGCCCGAATCAGAAATGAAACCACACAAGAGAAAAACCCTGGTAGATTCCGATGCTAACGAAAATCCAGAAGATATGCGGAATATAATAAAGCCTGTTGAGACGGATCAAGGCAAGGGGAATCATGCAACGATTAAGCAACTAACTGATGGATGCAGCGAAAACACCCGATCTGATATCTGGTACCACGGCTCACCACTTGATCTTAGCGAGCTAAAAGCTGGCAGTACGATCACACGCTGGCGGGAGCTGGCGGAAGCCTTTTCGCACAAACCACAAATACTAAGCTATGATGAAGTCGGTGGAAGGATCTGTCACAATGGTCAACTCAGCGGTTACCTCTATGTGATTGATGAGGCTGTCGTTGAAGATGCGGATATCTATAAGCATCCGCGAACGAGCATGGATGATGGTGTTGAATGGCTGACAAAACGACCTCTGCGGCTGCGAAGAATTGATCACATGTAGGTGTCGCGATGAAAAGACCAGAAATGATTCTGTTTGATTATGGTCATACCTTGCTCTATGAACCTGACTTTGATATGCTGCGCGGCGAAGAAGCGCTCTTCCAACATGTCAAAACCAATAAAAGCAATCTGACCCCCAAACAAGTCAATGA
>JAAYLM010000507.1 GCA_012521915.1 Oscillospiraceae bacterium
CAGGCATAGCGCCCAGCTCACCGTCCAGTCGGCAGCGAACCGACACGGTGCCTTCTTCAATTTCCTTGTCCCCCAGCACCAGCATATACTGCAGTTTGTCCATCTGGCCTTCTCTGATCTTCTTGCCGATTTTCTCATCACGCTGGTCTACGCTGACACGCATCCCGGCCTGACGCAATCTGTCCGCCAGCTGGCCGGCCGCTTCCTGATGTCTCTCGGATATAGGAAGGATCCGGGCTTGTTCGGCTGCCATCCACAAGGGCAGTGCGCCGGCATACTTTTCGATCAGGAGCGCAAGGGTCCGCTCATAGCAGCCGATCGAGGTACGGTGGATGATAATCGGATGGCGACGTGCACCTTCCTGATCGGTATACTGCATGCCAAAACGTTCAGCAAGCTGAAAGTCGATCTGAACCGTGATCAGCGTGTCTTCTTTGCCATAGACATTCCTGATCTGGATATCCAGTTTCGGTCCGTAGAAGGCAGCTTCCCCATAACCGAGTTCGTAGTTCAGATCCATGTGGTCAAGGATACCCTTCATGGTATTCTGCACAGCATTCCACTGCTCTTCAGATCCGATGAATTTTTCCCGGTTATTAGGATCCCAGGTGGAAAAGCGGTAACTGACGTCTTCGTCAAGGCCGACCGCCTTCATCATGAACATGGCAAAATCCAGACTGTTCCTAAACTCCTGCTCAAGTTGATCCGGCATGCAGATGATATGGCCTTCGGAAATGGTGAACTGGCGAATTCGGATCAGACCATGCATCTCACCGGACGCCTCATTACGAAACAAAGGTGAGGTTTCAGCGTAACGGATCGGCAGATCCCGGTAACTTCGTGTTTTATTCAGGTAGGCCTGGAACTGGAACGGACAGGTCATCGGCCTGAGCGCAAGTACTTCTTCTGTTGCCTCATTCTCTTCATTGCCAATAATGAACATGCCATCCCGGTAATGATACCAGTGTCCCGATATCTTATACAGATCCGACTTCGCCATGAACGGTGTTTTTGTCAGCAGATAGCCACGCTTTTCTTCTTCGTCTTCAACAAAACGCTGCAACAGCTGCAGCACGCGGGCACCGCGCGGCAGCATGATCGGCAGGCCTTGTCCAATATAGTCGGTTGTAGTGAAAAAGCCAAGCTCACGGCCAAGTTTGTTATGATCTCTTTTTTTAGCTTCTTCCAGGCGCTGCAAATGTTCTTTCAGCTGTTGCCTGTCGGGAAAACTTGTCCCGTATATACGCTGCAGCATTTTGTTTTTTTCATTGCCGCGCCAGTAGGCACCGGCTACATGTGTCAGCTTGATTGCTTTGACCAGGCTGGTGTTTTCCAGATGAGGGCCAGCACAGAGATCCAGGAAATCACCTTGGCGATAAAAGGAAATCGTCTCCCCTTCCGGCATCTCATCAATAAGCGCCACCTTATAGGGTTCGTTTCTTTCCAACATCAGGCTGCGCGCTTCTGCCAACGGCAGCGTGAAGCGTTCCAGGGTCAGCTGTTCTGCGACAATCTTCTTCATTTCATCTTCGATATGGCGCAGGTCATCCGGGGTGAAAGGCGTTTCACGGTCAAAGTCATAATAGAACCCGTCTTCAATAGCCGGGCCGATGGCCAGCCGGGTCTCAGGATACAGGCGCTTTACAGCGTGCGCTAAAATATGGGATGATGTGTGGCGGAATGAATCCCTGTACACACGATCAGAAAAATCAGCCATGCAGTTTTCCTCCAGTCCGGTTCTGCTCTCTTGTGCCTGTCATTGCGCTTTGCAACCTGATTGGTTGAGCATGAGGCAGAACCATTGCATCTTGATTACGAATGATTTCACTCCATCATAATACATTTATCTCAAGCTGTAAATCTGTCCTGTAGCGCCGCCTTGCGGTACTGCGGGACTTTTTCTGATCGTGCCCTCAAATTAAACGCTCTGCTTAAAAAACATAAAGCACTTGACAGTAAAGCAGAATATCATTATGATCAGTATTATACA
>JAAYLM010000084.1 GCA_012521915.1 Oscillospiraceae bacterium
CGCAGTGATCTGATATCTTCATTTTCAGTCGCCAGAACGCCGACTGATTTGGCTTTCTCCAGCATGGCGTCACGTGAACCGGTTGAATAGGTTGCGGCATCCGACCAGTCCTGTTGGGGTGCCGTTTTTCGCAGCTGGTCACGGTGGGCAGCCATCTTGATGATCTGACGTTCAATGGCATCTCCATCAAAATTGGCATTGGTGATGGTCATAAACAGGCTGTTCAGAACTTCGCCATTCACTTCGTCCAGCTGAGCCGGGTCAAGTTGAGACTTGATGACAATTTCTGACACGCCTTTGAGTGTATATATCAGAAGGTCCTGCAAATTGGCTACATCTTCATTTTTACCGCAGACACCTCGCACTTCGCAGCCGGTATTTCTGGCAGTTTCCTGACACTGGTAACAAAACATACTCATTCAATAATCCTCCCTGGGTGTTGTTATTAATTAATTGACAGCAGCCTCATATGATTGGCGAACTGTCATATCCATTATACATGAAGGTTGATTGTTCACCAATACACATAAAGGTCGATTGTTCGCCAAGATGATTAAAGTCATAGCTCTTATATCAATAAACCGCTACAATGGACGTGTATCGAATGAACCTTGATCACGTAAAATCACCCTCATAGTCGCCAACAAACCTGCATCAGATCCGGAAAAAGGAGCTCATCATGAAAGCGATCGTCAACACAACACTGGTTCTCGAAAACAGTCTGGTCTGGGACGGCGTTCTCCTCTTTGACCAGGACAGGATCATCGCCTGCGGACCTGCAGAGCAAACGACCGTGCCTCCAGGCGCCACGATTATCGATGCCGGTGGCCGCTATACGGCCCCCGGTCTGATCGATATCCATAATCACGGCGGTCATGGCCGACTCTTTTCCGAAGACCCGATCCATTGCTGCGACCACTTCCTCCAGCACGGCCAGACAACGGTTCTGCCGACCTTGTACGCCAGCTTGTCTTATCAGGAACTGCTGGACGCAATCAAGCTGATTCACGAGGCAAGCCAACAGGGTTCCGGGCGAATAATCCACGGATTGTACATGGAAGGCCCGTACATGAACGCTGATCTTGGTGCTAATCAGAACAGTACGCAGTTCAGAGGCCCGATCGAAGAACATGAATATCGTGGCTTGGTGGATACGGCTGGTGATTTTGTTCGCGTCTGGTGTATTGATCCGGCACGCGCCGGAATAGAATCTTTTATGCAGTATGCGATATCTGTCCATCCTGATGTGATTTTCAGTCTGGGACACTCCCTCGCCGAACCGCAGCAGTGCCATGACCTGAAAAAATACGGTATCCGCAATCAGACACATCACGCTGATTCCGGTTCTCCGAAAGGTCCGGCGCGCGGGACGCTGGGTGCGGGGCCCGACGAGTACGCGCTTTACGACAGCGACATCTACACGGAGCTGATCAGCGACCTTCGGGGCATTCATGTTCGTCCGGACCGGCTGAGGCTTGTCGTCAAAACAAAAGGGGTCGATCGGGTGATTCTAATTACGGACTCATCAGGCAGCCGGGCCGGCTTCAAACCTAATCCCGGCACCGCATATGGCGAAGATCTGGCCTATGATGATGAAGGCCATTTGGCCGGCAGCCGTCTGACACTTGACGCCGCCTGTCGAAATATGATGAAGCATACCGGCTATGGCATTTGTCATGTGATCCATTTTGCCACGATCAACCCGGCCCGCATGCTGGGGATCGATCGTGAATTAGGCAGTCTGGCTGCCGGCAAAAAAGCCAACCTGATCATCTGTGATGATCAGATCCGGATCAATCAGGTCATCTTAGAAGGTGAAACCGTTTTTCAGTCCTGATTCAATGACGCTGCGTCATTGAATCTGTTGGGTCATCCCGTCTGGCTGCTCAGCTGGTATGATAACCGGCTGAAACAGGAGTTCCTCCATCGTGCACTCATTGGCGTCCACCCCGCGTTTACGTAAAAAGGCATACGCTTCAGCCTGAGCGGACTGGTAATAAGGGACGACAAACAGAATTCCGATACCGCAGGCCATCAACCCGAGCAGAAACCAGCCAATAAAGGACAGATCGAGAACGAACAGTTCCCATTTCATACCACGGGTCAGGCGCATGGATAACTTGAGTGCCCGGCGATAACCGATTCCGGGATTGTCCGCGAGAATCCAGGGTGTCATGCGATAGCTGTAGTGTTTGATCAGGACAGGCAGCGCGAACAGGGCGGACAGGGTCAATACCAGTGTCATGGCCACCAGAATGGCAACTTCAGGCGGGCCAATCCAACTATAGTATTGTTCGGGAATGCCATAGCCGGGCCATTCGAGTCTGCCGCCGATCAGCTGGACGATCAGCCAGGTTGATCCGGCGAGGAGCGGAATCCAGGCGATCAATCCCCAGAGAAAAAGAAACAGGTTCATCCAGAGCATACTACCAACGGTCTTAAGGTAGCGCCCTGCCTTAAACAGATTAAAGATCAGGCCAACAGACGGCGTTGCCGCTGATTCACGGCTACGTGAAAACCAGCGGTTGCCGCCAACCTGAATGACCGGAGATACAAAAATTGAGTAGGCAAGGGCAAAAAGACCGCCGAACAGCGCAACAATCAGCAGAAACGCGGAAAAGCGAACCGCAAATGGATTGAACCAGTTCTCAAAATCCGGAAAGGGGCGATTGAAAAAATCGATTCCCCATTGAAAAAACGACTCCAGTTGATCTGGCATCTGACCGTTTTGCAGATGAAAATCGCTTCTATTGAACTGGTACGTAAAAATATTTGACCCGCCGCCAAGAATGCCAACCAGCAATGTGACAGCGAACGCTGTCCAGTATTTATTCTGAAGATTGCGCTTGGCATGGCTTTTAATGTCACGTCGCAGCCACATAGTGATTCCTCCCCTATTGGCTTTTGCCTATTAATTAAGCCGAAACCTTCTAACATCTTTTCTGTTCTCATTATACATGATCTGTCACGTGTTTAAAGGGTCATCCGATGCGTCATCAAAATTGAACAGCTGCAGACAAATTTATTTGCGTTCAAAACCGATTGGTGATAACGTATATTCAATTCCAATTCAAATGAACGCAGTCACTGCGACCACCCGGGAGGTTCCTAATGTCAAATGATATGGATGGTGTCCATCAAAAGCCCGATTGCCTGACCGTCATCGATGGCGGTGTGACAGCCCCGTCAGGCTTCCGGGCAGCCGGTGTTGCCTGTGGTCTGAAAAAGAGTAAACGCGATCTCGCCCTGATCGTCAGTGAAAAAAAAGCATCTGCTGCCGGTGTCTTCACTCAGAATGTTGTAAAAGGGCATTCGCTCCAGCTCTGCAGGCGCTCCATCAGTGATCACAAGGCGCAGGCTGTAGTCATCAACAGCGGCAATGCCAACGCCTGTGTCGGTCCCGACGGTTTTGCCGATGCTGAGAAAATGGCCGCCTGCGCCGCCGAACACATCGGGTGCACACCGTCAGATGTTCTGACCGGTTCAACCGGCGTCATCGGCCAGCGGCTTAACATCGACGCTGTCACCTTTGGTATTGATCTGGCTTTCGGCCAGCTGTCTGATTCACGCGAAGCAGCTCGCGCAGCTGAGACGGCCATCCTGACGACGGATCTGAGACCCAAGTCCTGTGCCGTTACCTGCCAGGTTGGCGGCAGACAGATAACGATCGGCGGCATGGCTAAAGGATCTGGGATGATCCATCCCAATATGGCGACCATGATCGCAGTCCTGACCACTGATTGCCAGATCGAACCCATGCATCTCCAGGCACTTCTCAGTCAAGCTGTTAATCCGACGTTTAACCGGATTTCTGTCGACGGGGATACCAGTGTCTGCGATATGGTCGTTGTGCTGGCCAATGGCATGGCCGGCAACACAGTCATTGATCCAGGTTCTGAAGGCGAGCAGATATTGCTGCAGGCACTTACCTATGTCTGCAGCCAGCTGGCACAGCAAATTGTCGCTGACGGTGAAGGTGCAACCAAGATGGTTGATATCCGTGTGAAGGGTGCCCGCGACGCCGCTGACGCCTACCGGATTGTTCAGTCCGTCGGACGGTCGCCGCTGGTCAAGACAGCTTTGTTCGGTGAAGATGCAAACTGGGGCCGGATTTTAACCGCAGCCGGCTACTCGGGTGCTGACTTTGATCCGGCTGGCTGTGATATTTATCTGGGAGATCTGCAGGTTTGTTCCGGTGGCCTGGCTGTGGCGTTTGATGAAATGAAAGCCAAACAGATTCTGAAGCAGAATAGCATTCTCATTCAGATTAACCTTCAGGACGGGTCTGCCAGCGATCATCTATGGACCTGCGATTTTTCTGACGGCTATATCAGAATCAACGGCAGCTATCGCAGCTGATCAAACGATCTACACCCTGTTAATCACACAAAAAAGCTGACGCTTTTTCCTGAAGAGAAAGCGTCAGTTTTTGATATCAGCGCATTGGATTACAGAAAATCAAAGGTAACCCGGTTATCTTGATAGTCAGCAGAAACCGCGATTTTGTCTTTGACGGATCCTGACAGAATCATGTCTGACAGCGGATCTTCAAGCAGCCGCTGTATGGTTTTCCGCAGCGGCCGAGCACCGTATTTGGGGTCATA
>JAAYLM010000085.1 GCA_012521915.1 Oscillospiraceae bacterium
ATGTTGCCTATCTCGAAATTGATAACGAAAAAGCAACGTTCAAGCTGGTCTCTGAAGAAGTCAAGGATCAGGAGGGCAAGGTAACTTTGCTTTGGACCATTGACGGGATGGGAGACTATCCGTTCTCGTCATCTGCGGTGGATAATATTGCCAGAGTTGCCGGCCGTGTCTACCTCACGAAGGAAATCGCCCAGGATGTCACCGATTTTTCGCCTTATGGGCTGGACAAACCTACCGCCGTCCTGCGCGTGGTTATGAAAGACGGCACACAGCACGAGATCAAGTTCGGCAAGGAGATTCCCTCCGGCTACTATGACTATGTTACCGTCGATCAGACAGGCCGCGTTTGTACCATTGCTTCTTCCACAGGTGACAAAATCCGCTCTACCCTATTGGATTTGCTGGATAAAACGTCTGTGATCGTGCTGGAAGCCAACAAACTGCAAAAACTGGAGTTCAACCGCGCCAAAGACCAGCTGCATCTGGTGTCAGATATCAAACTGGTCGGCGAAGTGGGCAGTGGCACGGAATATCTGGACTTCACCATAACAGAGCCCGTTCGGCGCAGCGGCACATCAGAAAGCCTCAGTAAGCTGGTCAATGAATCGGTGGCGGCAAGTGTCAGCCAGTTTGTCGAAATAGACCCGAAGGATCTGGCTCTTTATGGACTGGATCAGCCTGCCTATCTTTTCAATTTGAGCAGTGCTGATAAATCGGTCAGGCTGATGATCGGCAGCCAGGCGGACGGATCCAGTTACTATGCCATGACCGACCAGGTGCCGGCTGTTTTTACCGTGGCTGCCAGCAGTTTTACCACGATAGACATGAAAGTCACCGAAATGCTTGACCGCTTTGTCGCCCTGGAAAGTATCTGGGCTGTGGAAAAAATCGAGGCTGATATTCTGGGCACACGTTTTGTTACGGAAATCCAGATGGAAAAATCACAAACGGCTGATGATGAAACGGTTGTCTTTACCCTTGACGGGGAAAACGCCAAAATTTTCAGTGAAAAAGACAAGAGCCTTTATAATCAGTTCTATCAGAGCATCATCGGCATCCTGATCGATAATCTGGATACGGAGGCGAACCCGGAAAATACGAAAGATGCCCGCATCGTTTTCCATATCAGGGAAGACAAGGACAATAATATTCCGGCACATACGAAAATCGTTGAATTTGCCCGCAGGGATGATTATACTTATTATGTCTTTATTGACGGCATATATACCGGTTACTACATTGATGGTGAGAAGGCTTTCACCTCAACACGCATAAACAGCGAAGGTGTGCTGGTTTCCTACAAGATGATGCGTTATGCCATGGATCATGCTGTAGACGGCGTTTTCAACACACAGGAAGGGTATCAACTGGACTAAAAAATGGTGAAACACCGTTCGAGCCGCACAGACAAACCAAGCAGAGCCAGCCTGATCTTGCTGATCGCGCTGGCTTTCCTGCTCTTGCTGGGCACCGTGGTTCTGGTTACCCGCCTGCCTGAAGATGAAGCCTGGCAATGGGCCGGCAGCACTTCAGCCGACCAGGACAGCCAGATGTCCGGGTTTACCTGCAGTGCCGCCGAGGCTCAGACGCTATACCCGTTTCTGGATGGTGTTATCCGCCTGACGCCGGAGCGAGTGACTTATCTCGATATCCTCGGCAGCGAACGTTACGCCATTGATACTGACTTCACAGCCCCGTTTTTGATTCAGCAGGGGCGTTGGCTGCTGGTAGCCGACCGTGAAGGGACCGGCTACCTAATGCTCAGCGAGCAGGGAGAACAATACCGCGGCCGACTTGAAGGCAGGGTTGGTGGAGCCGCCATCAACGAAAACGGCATGGTAGCCTTGATCCAGGACCGGCAGGACAATACAGGAATTGTCACCGTTCTGGAGGCAGAGACTGGCCGCTCACTCTATGACTGCCATTTTCCTGAATCCGGTTATGTTCTGTCATTGGCCTTTACGCCTGACGGCAGTTATTTTGATGTGAACCTGATCAACACTGACGGATTTACCGCGCAGACGATACTCAAGCGCTATTCAATCGACGGCACGCAACAGGGCCAGCGTTTGCCGGATTTGCCCGGCTTGCAACCGCTGCTGCTGCATAACGGTGATGGTGATCCCGTTGTCTGTGGTTTCAACAGCATTACCGCCCTGTCCTACAGCACCGACCAGCCACTCTGGCAGCAGACATATGCCCGCATCCATGCTGTCACATCAGATGCCCGGGGCGTCTGGACGCTGTCGCAGAAAAACAGTCAGGACATGATTGGACTGTACCGGATCGATATGAACGGGGCAGAAAAGCAATGGCGGGAAATCGGCGAAAACACAGTAGAGCCGCTGCTGTCTTCAGACTATATTGCAATCGGCAATGGTGCCCGCCTGATCTTGCTCAGCAGCCGTGACGGAAAAGAAATCAAGACAGAGACGCTGAACGCTGAGATCATACGCATGGGCTTTAGCGGTCAAGACAGTTTATTGATTGTGACGGCCGGAGGGGTCAGCCGGCTGCCGCTTGGCACTTGAAAAAAACGACCTGATCCCAGTGACATAGGAGGCATCTATGCAAGAGAAAACCAGACCGGAATTCAACAGCAGGCAGGAGATCCCTGCACCCTACCGTTGGCGGCTGGAAGATATTTTCAAGACCGATCAGGCTTGGGAACAGGCCCTTAAGGCTGTCCTGCCCCTGCTCGATGCTGTGGAGCGGCTTCGGGGACGTCTGTCTGAAGGACCGGACATGCTGGCCCAGGCCTTGCAGGAAGCGGATCAGCTTGATCTTGAACTGATGGAACTCTACGCCTATGCCCGGATGCGGCGGGATGAAGACAACAGCAATAACCTTTACCAGGACATGGCTGACCGGGTCACCGGCCTCTATTATCAGTCTGCCGCGAAAACAGCGTTCATGTCACCGGAGATCGCGGCTATTGATGAGGCTACGCTGCGCGGCTGGCTGGCTGCGCATCAAGGACTCGCTGCGCATCGCCACCAGCTGGACAACCTTCTGCGTACACGCCCGCATATCCTGCCGGAAGCACAAGAAGCCCTGCTTTCCCGTTTTGGTCCGGTAGCCGAGGGCATCGGACATACCTATACTGTTTTGGACAATGTGGAAATCAAGCTCGGTTCGATCGAAGACGGCAATGGTGGAACCATTGAATTGACACCGGCTGTTTTTGGCCGGCTTCGTGAACATCGTAACCGGTCGGTGCGGGCGGCCGCGTTCGCCCGCGTGCATCATGCGTATATGGCGTTCGGCCGCACCTTGTCCACCTTATATGCCACCCGGGTGAAAGCCGATATTTTGTTTGCCCTGACCCGCAACCATCAGGACAGCCTTAGTTCGGCCTTGTTTGCGGATAACCTGCCAGCCAGCCTGTACAGCGGTCTGATCGAAGCGGTTCATGAAGGTCAGGGAACCTTGAACCAATATCTGGATCTCAGGCGTCAGCGCCTGCAGCTGGATGCCCTGCACATTTATGACACCTATGTGCCGATACTGGATGTCCCTGAACGCAACTACACCTTCGAGCAGGCTTGTGACATGATCCGCGATGGCCTGGCTCCGCTTGGTCCGGTCTACCGCAAAGCACTGGAAGAAAACCTGACCGGCCGTTGGATTGATGTCTATGAGACGCCGGGGAAGACCAGCGGTGCTTATTCCTGGGGATCCTACAAGACTCATCCATATATCCTGATGAATTTTTCCGGTTCGCTGTCTGACCTGTTTACACTGGCCCATGAACTGGGACACAGCCTGCATACCTGGTTCAGCAGCAAACGGCCGTACGCGGAAGCACATTATCCGATCTTCCTGGCGGAGATTGCCTCTACCGTCAATGAAATCCTCTTGATGCATACCCTGCTGCGTGCCTGTGATGTTTCAACAGAAGCCGGCCGCAAGGAAAAGGCCTATCTGCTGAATCATTTTCTGGAAGAATTCCGCCTGACGGTTTTCCGCCAGACGATGTTTGCCGAGTTTGAATGGCTGGCCCACCAACGGGCTGAACAAGGAGAAGCATTGACAGCAGAGTCGCTCTGCGTTATCTATAGCGACCTGCTGCGTCGCTACTTCGGCCCCGACGTGATCATTGATGACTACATGCAGTGGGAGTGGAGCCGCATTCCCCATTTTTACAACGCTTATTATGTTTTCCAGTATGCTACTGGCTTTTCAGCGGCGGTTGCCCTGAGCCGGCAGATCATGGCTGAAGGCCAGTCCGCAGTAGAGCGTTATCTGGCATTTCTCAGTTCCGGCAGTTCGGACTATCCATTAGACCTGCTGGCCAAAGCCGGTGTTGACTTGTCCGGACCCGGACCGGTGCGGGAAGCGATGACGGAGTTTGCTGACCGGCTTGCTGAGCTGGCCACGCTGCTGCAGGATGCCTGATGAGATGGAAACGGAGATAAAACTAGATGCGAGCCACCTCAGCCAACCGCGGGAACTGCTGCAGGATGCCTGGTTGATCAGCCTGGAAATACCGGGAAAAAGGAATACCCTGGTCATGGACAGCCGGTATTATGACACAGCAGACAGCCGGTTGGCTTCTTCAGCTTGCAGTCTGCGCCTGCGACGGGAAAATGAACAGCATATTCTTTCGCTGAAGGGTGGCGGCAGCGTGGAAAAAGGCCTGTACAGGCGGGCGGAGTGGTCGGTACCGTTGACTGCCGCCGAAGCCGGGCTTTTCATGCTTCAACCGGACATAAAAAAGGCGCGCCATTTTCTCAGCGATGCCTGGGTGGCTTGCGGGATGCCTGGAATTTCAGATCGCCGGATACAGGATCAGCCGCTCACGCAGATCGCCTGCGTGACCTTTACGCGGCAGCTGACATACCTGCGCTACCGGAACACCCTTGTCGAACTGGCGCTGGACCAGGGCACTTTATCGGCAGCGCTGCGAACAGCGCCCCTCTGTGAAATTGAACTTGAACTGAAACAGGGCGATGTAGCCGATCTGATTGCGCTGGGCCGTGAACTGGCCAGCCGTTTCAGCCTGAAGCCTCAGAATGCCAGCAAGCTGGCGCGCTGCCTCGCCCTTGCAGCCTTTCGGCCAATGCCCTAGAATCTTAATATGGACAGAAGCAAAGCCCCAACATGTGATATCGCGATCATCGGGGGTGGCGCAGCCGGTCTGGCTGCTGCCATCGAAGCTGCCACCTGCCTGCAAAGACAGGGATCAGGGCTCGGCCTCGGACGGATAGGCACGCGTAGCGAAACCGGTATCAACCCTGTGGTTGTCCTGGAACGTCTTGACCGCGTCGGCAAAAAAATCCTTGCAACCGGGAACGGCCGCTGCAACCTCAGTCATCAGCCGGTGTGTCTGGATGATTATCATGGACTTGACCGCTCTTTTGCCGGACCGGCGCTTGGCCGTTATGATGTCGCGGTGACACTGGACTGGTTCCGGCAGATGGGACTGCTTTGCCGCACCGACGAAGATGGTCGGGTTTTTCCTTACAGCTACCAGGCAACAGCGGTGCTCGATATCCTGCGCAGAGCGTTGGACCGACTGCCGGTGACCTTAAGGACCAGCTTCCGTGTCAGTGATCTGCGTCCCAAACGCACTGGTGAATTTTTGCTGACGGACTCAGATGGCCAGCGTCTTTACGCCCGCAGCGTGATTGTCACGACCGGAGGGCTAGCCGCGCCGTCTTTTGGCTGCAGCGGCGATGGTTATACATTGATGACCCGCCTTGGCCACCGAATGGTTGAGACAAAACCTGCGATTGTGCAGATTAACTGCCATAAAGACGCTGTTCGCGGACTGGCCGGTATCCGTGTCAACGGAACCGCGACGCTGATGTGCCGGCAAAAGGTCTGCCGCCAGGAACAGGGCGAAATCCTGTTTACTGATTATGGTTTGTCAGGGCCGCCGATCCTGCAGCTGTCCCGGGCTGTCCATGACGCTCTGGAGCAAAGCCGGCCTGATGATGCGACGGTTCATCTTGATTTTTTGCCTGAACTGTCTTTGCCGGACCTGGTGGCCTGGCTGAAAAAACGTCAGGCAGGGGATCCGAGCTTGCCGTTGCAGGATTTTCTAAATGGGCTTCTGCATAAGAAGGCCGGCATGGCGCTTGTTAAGCAAGCCTGCGGATGTTCTCTGGCGGAGCCTCTCTCTGTTTTGTCGGAACAAGCGATCCAGAAGCTGGCCACACTGGTGAAAGACTGGCCACTGGTTGTAACCGGAACGCAAGGGTGGCAGCAGGCGCAGGTGACTGCAGGTGGTGTCACGGTGGATGATTTTGCTGCTGAAACCCTTGCCTCCAGGCTGGTTCCCGGCTTGTTCGCGGCAGGTGAAGTGCTGGATATTGACGGGGACTGTGGTGGGTATAACCTGCAGTGGGCCTGGTCATCCGGCCGTCTGGCCGGAGCGCAGGCAGCTGCTTTCTGCCATACGCGGCCAAAAGACCGGTGAACCCGATGCGCTCAATCGTGCTGACCCTGAATCTGCCACCCGGGCATGACCACGCCGAGCTGGCTCTGGCTGTTGCCCGCAAGGTCGGGGCTGCAGCATCGGAAGCCGGTCTTGTTCCCTTTCGTGTGCTGCGCCGTTCTCTGGATGCCCGTGACAAAAACAGGATTCACTGGGTATACCGGATTGAGATCAATCCGCCTGCAGAGCAGCTGGCCGGTGTCAGCATGCTTCTGAATTCGGCAAAGCTGTCCGGCATTGCACAGCGCCAACCGCCGCCTTATGTCATCGGCAGTGGTCCTGCCGGGCTTTTCGCGGCATTATACCTGGCTTTGGCAGGCCGGCAGCCCGTGGTCATTGAACGTGGCCGGGAAGTTGGACAGCGGGTTGTTGATGTAGCCCGTTACTGGCAGACTGGCCAGGTGGATCCAATATCCAATGTCCAGTTCGGGGAGGGTGGTGCAGGCACATTTTCCGATGGCAAACTGACAACAGGGATCAAGGATCCGCGTTGCCGGGCCATCCTGGAGGAGTTTGTCCTGGCTGGCGCGCCTGACGATATTCTTTATCTGGCCAAGCCGCATATCGGGACAGACAGGCTGCGCCTGGTTGTTGCCGGCCTGCGCCGGAAAATATTGACTCATGGTGGTACCTTCCGCTTTTCCTGCCAGCTGACCGGCCTGCAGGTTTCCGGTGGCCGGCTGATCGGGATTGTCTGCCGTACAACTGAACCGGATGGCAACAGCCATATGGATGAATGGCCTGTTCGCCAGGTGGTGCTGGCGATCGGGCACAGTGCCCGTGATACTTTCCGCCTGCTGGAGCAAAACAAGCTTGCGCTGACTGCCAAACCCTTTTCACTGGGTGTCCGCATCGAGCATCTGCAGCGACGGATCGACATGGCGCAGTATGGTCCGGTATCTGGTCTGCCTCCTGCCGAGTATAAGCTTGCCTGCCATCTGCCGAATGGCCGTTCGGTTTATACTTTCTGCATGTGCCCGGGCGGTCAGGTTGTTGCAGCCGCCAGTGAACCGGACAGCCTGGTGACCAACGGCATGAGCCTGCATGCCCGGGCCGGCCGTAATGCCAACAGCGCCCTGCTGGTAGGTGTCGACCCCGTTGATTTTCCCGGCCGGGATCCTCTGGCTGGCATGCGATGGCAGCAGAATCTGGAACGTGCTGCATTCCGTCTGGCCGGAGGTCGCGGTGCTGCGCCCGCACAGACCGTTGGTGCTTTTCTGGGCAGCGACACAGCGGGCACACGATCAGGCTTCGTTGAACCCACCTATCTGCCGGGTGTAGCCTGGTGTGATCTGGATAGTGCCCTTCCGGCTCTGGTCAGTGATGCGCTGCGTGAGGCACTGCCTATGCTGGGTCGACGACTCAACTGTTTTACTGATTCGGACGCGGTCATGACCGGAATTGAGACACGCAGTTCATCTCCTGTGCGCATCGTGCGTGCGCAACATATGGAGAGCAGCCTGGCTGGCTTGTACCCGGCCGGCGAAGGGGCCGGGTATGCCGGAGGCATCATGTCAGCTGCTCTGGACGGCCTGCGTGCCGCGGAGGCGATGCTGGCCATGTACGATTGACTTTGTTGTCCGCCTTTCATCTGAATGAAACCTTAATGTAATTGACACAAAATCTAGCAGACGTTTATCCGTGCTATACTCAAATTGATCTGCCCAAAGACTTTGATCTTCGTTACAGGCGCGCTTTCTTGATGATCTGCCAGCCGCTAGACCAAAGACAAGGAGACCCGCATATGAACAAACGCCTGCGCATCCTGCTTGTCTGCATCCTGACAGGCTTCCTTCTTTTTCAAACGCTGCCCAACGACAGCATCGCAACCACCAGCCCCACAGGCACCGGCCTGGCTTTGTTCGCGGAAACGGCTTTGCGTGAAGGGTGGGGTTATGTTTACGGCACCTATGGCCAGACCATGACACGCAGCCTGATTGACAGTAAGGCCAACCAGTATCCGTCAGCTTTCGCAGAAGTAAAAAGTGATGGACAGACCGTCTATAAGCATGCGTTGAAATGGATTGGTTCACGAGCTGCTGACTGCATCGGCCTGGCCAAAGCCTACCTCTGGTGGCAGGGCGACAAAACAGGACCAAGGTATCAGTCGGCGACAGATTACTCCGCGAACAGCGCATACTACAGCGCGACACGCAAGGGGCCGATCAGCACGATGCCGCAAGCCCATGGCGTCATGGTCTGGCGGGATAACCATGTTGGCATCTATGTTGGCAACGACGAAGTGATCGAAGCCAGAGGCGTTGAATACGGTGTTGTTAAAACACGCCTGAGCGATCGCAGTTGGACAGCCTGGTTCTATCTCCCCAGGACCAGTTATGTCAGCACAGGCTGGGTGACTTTTTTGGATGAACAGTACTATTATAAGAATGGGCAGTATGTAACGGGCATCCAGCAGATCGATGGCAAAACATACTTTTTCGCTGATAACGGTGCACGTCAGTCCGGGTTTCATTTTGTCGACGGTCAGCTACGTTATTTTGCCCCGGATGGTCAGACGCTGCTCGGTTGGCAGCGTATTGCCGGCAACGCATACTACTTCAGGCAGGCAGCCGTCGCTGCAACCGGTCGTCTGGAGATTGATGGCCGGCCACATTTTTTCAGTGATTATGGAAATAGCTTGAGCGGCTGGCAGGAAATTGACGAGAAGATCTGTTTTCTGGACGAACGGGGCCAACCACTGCAGGGCGACGTGGAACAGGACAGCCGGACCATCGGTCTGGCTGCTGATGGCCAACCGCTGCAAGGCTGGCAGGAAACACCACAGGGGTTCGTTTATTACAGGCAAGA
>JAAYLM010000508.1 GCA_012521915.1 Oscillospiraceae bacterium
CGTCCCGCTATCGGGGCAGTAAGCGATATTGGGTAAGGAGATCAAATGAACAGTAAAATTGATCTGCGCAGTGATACCGTAACATGGCCGACAGAAGCCATGCGCCAGGCCTGAGTTTTACAGTTTAAAAAGAGTAAGAGCCCCGCAAACTTCCTATTTGCAGGGCTCTTCCGGTTTATAAGACAGTTTAAATTTGTAGTGCTATAGCATTCAAATTTCCTTTCAATAATAATTTTCAAAGGTTAATTGTTTTACAGTTATAAAGGCTGTTTTTCTCTTCAATTTCCCTAATTGCAGGTGCTTCAGGGTTCAGAGCACAGTATTATTTTGTAGTGCTATAACTTGAGCGATATCTTTTTCAGGAAGCGGCCGAACGCTTCCTGTTTGACCAGAACATCGTAAAAAGCCGTACCAAATGTCTTCTGAATGAACTGGTAATCAAGAGCAACTTCATCCTCACCAGAAAAGACCAGGGTGTCAACCAGCTCACCCTTTTTATTTTTCCGCTTGACGAACGCCTGGCTGCCACCCACATCATCCAGTTCGACAAGGCCGCCGCGTCTCAGCTTGCAGTTGGCAGCCTTTAACGCCTCGGCCATGCGTTCCACGGACAATGCCTTCTTGCCCATCGCATGCTGGATCACGCGGGCGATCAGCAACGCGACAAAGCAGATCAGGAAATGAGCCTGGATGTGCTTCTTGGTTTTGACATAGACCGGACGAGCCAGCAGGTCAGACTTCATTATCCGGAAAGACTGCTCGATTTTCCACAGTCCGCCGTAGACTTCACGGATCTTGGCCGCATCATAATCCATCTCACTGGTGATCAGGCAAAAATAACCATCAAACAGCGCATCAGTTTTTGCCTTCTCCAGATTCACCGAGCGGATAACCTTTTTGCTGGCTGCTTCCAGTTCGCCTGTTGCTGAATCGACAACCTCTTCCAAAACATATTCCTGCGAACCTTTCTTAATCCCATAGGCATTATTCTTGCAGGAAGCTGCCGCTTTCTTCAATTTCTCCTCACGTTTGCGCCTGGCCATGTCAGCTTCGGCCTTGTTCCAGTAGATCAGGACCTGCCGCTGCCGAACGTCGTCCTTACCTTTTTTGTCTTTGCCGATATATTCTTCGGTAAACAACTTGTATTTGTAGGTCTTTTCCTGATTCCAGACATAGCCGTTCTCATCGAACAAGGCTTCGTGGTAGCGTTTGCCTTTTTTCCCTCGCAGAATCTGCGAAACCACGTAACCGTCCTGGTTGTTGCAGATAAAATCGATGTTTTTCGAAGAATTCAAGCCCTTGTCCGCCACCACGACCAGGCGCTGCAGCTGGTAGGCCTTCTTGACATCCAGCATCACTGGTTGCAGGGTCATCGTATCGCTCGTATTGCCGGGAAACAGTGACATGCTGACCGGCAGTCCGTTCTGGTCAATAAACAGCCCCATCTGTACGATCGGGTCCACCCGGTGTTCCTTGGAAACGCCGCGCTGCCGGTCGCCATCCTCATCCGGAAAGTCGATCTCGAAAAAATAGTTGGTTACATCGTAGAAGGCATATTTCAGGTCCCGGCCAATCAGCTCCTTGACCTTGCCATCCAACTGCTGCTGCAGTTCGACACTGAACGCGGCCATGTGATCCAGCGCCCGATAAACATCGGGCAGTTCGATTTGCGGATCCCAGCCATAAAATGCCCCTTGCCGCTGTGCGCTGGCCCGTTTGGAATCCGGCGCCAACAGCCGCAGCAAAACCAGCAGCTTGAAAATCTCGTCAATGGAATATTTGCCGCGAAATCGTCCGCTAGCCTCATACTGCAGGATAAAATCACTAATTCCCAGCAGGTTGTAGACCGACTCCAGGTACTTGTAGCCGTAGTTGTATAGACGATTTTGACCACTGTACATCTTGTTTGAACTGATCTGCTCACGATTGCCCGGATCCGCGTCATACGCCTCGACTTCGCGCATGAAAGCTTCCGGATCGGGCTGGTCTTCCAGGTAACCGAAGCTTTTTAGCGTGCGCTGTTTGGGCGGTTTGCCTGGAGCAGGGCGGTAGCCTTCCATAATCCGGATATATGTTTTGACTGAACCATCCTTAAGTACCTTGATATCTTTCCTAATCAATCGACCACCTCCCCCTCTATTTTTTATATAGTATTACAGAGTGTTACGCAATAGCTTTAACACAAATGTAACATAGAAAAACCCGGGAAGTGCTCATATTGCTGCTTCCCGGGCCATTCTCTTATTCTTTTTCTTTTAGATCATTGGGGTTAAACTGTAAAAATCAGGTTATATAACGAATGCTCCTCATAGGTATCTGCGCTAATCAGAGTTGTGTAGAGCGAACCATCATTCTTTGCGGAGATGTAGTAGCCATCGTCCCTGTCTTCGATTTTTATGATCCCTTCGCCCTGAGTTTTACAGTTTAAAAAGAGTAAGAGCCCCGCAAACTTCCTATTTGCAGGGCTCTTCCGGTTTATAAGACAGTTTAAATTTGTAGTGCTATAG
>JAAYLM010000086.1 GCA_012521915.1 Oscillospiraceae bacterium
GGGAAGGATATGATGAGCTGGAAAAATTGACCGGAGAACTGAATGAGACACTTAAGAAAGCGGTTGAGAAAGGTGACCCCGCCAGTGAACTGGCTCAAAAAGCCTGCGCGCTGCATAAGCAATGGCTATGTTTCTATTGGGACAAATATAGCCCGCAGGCCCATATTGGCATTGCTCAGATGTATGTTGATGATGAACGTTTCACGGCCTACTATGAAAAAATCGCACCCGGCTGTGCGGTCTTTCTGAGAGACGCCGTGAAACACTTCAGCGGCTGCTCAGGCAGTCCAGATAAAAGCTCTGTATATCGCCCATAATCCCCTCGTCAAGCTGCTGGGCGCGGGCGCGGTCAATCATCGCGTAAAAATCCTGGCGCACATCATAGGGGATGTTCTGTTCATATTGCTCATACAGCTTGCGGTAATCGTGGTTGATGTCCTCAATATAAGCCAGCGCGTCCGTTGAACGAAACAGGTTGTTATGTCCGTTGCGGTCCTTTTGATCACGAATTAACAGATGGACATTGGATGGCGTATCCTGACGCACCGCTGCAACAATAGAGCTACCAGAAAAACTGACCATTTCATCTTCAGATCCATGGATCAGCATGACAGGGACATCGGTTGACCGAATGGCAACATCGGCTGACAGGGACGCCACAGAACCAAACAAAAACCGCTGGTACAGCCAGAGAAAGGGATACTGCAGATAAATGAAAGGGCCCATCATGCGCTGTCCCTGCTCAAGAACCATTTCCATCGAGCTATTGACACCGGCTACTGAAACAACACCCTGGATATCATGGTTGAAATGAAGAATGTTGGTTACGGCATAACCGCCCCAGCTGTGGCCGAACAGCAGCAGCGGCAGGTTTGATTCCTCTTCCTGGGTGCTTATATAAGTCAAGAGCGCGTCAAGATCCAGCAATGCTTGTGGGAAGCCGCGCGTTGTTGCGCCTTCACTGTCAAAACTGCCGGTTGCGTCAAAAGCCAGCACACGCCAGCCCTGATCAACGAACCAGGTGATTTGCGGCAGATAGCTGTCTGCACCGCTTCCAATCCCATGAGCAACAACAACCAGACCACGATCTTGATCCTGTCCATACAGGTAGCCCTGTAACTGATTGTCCCCAGATTTGAACTGAAACAGCTGTCGTGGATACGTCTCTGCCAGATCTGTGTAACGCAGGCCGGCCATGACGGTTTCGTCATGTCTATCATAACGCGGAAACTGGCTGTCATAGATGAATTTCGTTACGACCAGGGAGATCAGTGAATAAAGCAAAACAGCAACAAGTATGCCGGCCAGGATACGCCGACCGCGCTTATGACGTTTTTTTGTGCTCATGATTCATCCGTCGATTCTTCGTTGTCACGAATGATTTGCTTAAGCTGTTCAATTTCTTTTTTCAGCGCGCCAATCTGGCCAAGCGCTGACAAAGCAAAAATAAACGCTATCGGTGCCAGTAAGCCAACATATTCCATGAATCATACCCTCCATTGCGTCATGAGCCCTATTGTCCTGAATATGGACCTGTCAGTGATTTTGGTTTCTATTATACGACAAGATTGATAAACATGTTCCGGTCCGCAGGGCAGAGCATCAGCCATACGGTCTTTGCAAAAACCGGTCAGAAACGGTTTCGTATAAGCTATAATGGTCTATATAGCAGCGTTTTTCCATCTTGCGCAGCAGAAGAAAGCGCCGAAAAGGCAGTGTACTGGTTGTTTATGTCGTAGTTTATATAACTGTTGTGGTTGACAAGTAAAGACCAGAAAAGGAGCAGTGCTGTGAATAAGGCAAAGGCTGTTAAGCCTAATATTCTATTTATTCTGACCGATGATCAGCGCTTTGATACCATTCACGCGCTGGGCAACCCCGAGATCCAGTCACCTAATCTGGACCGACTCGTAGCTAATGGCACCGCTTTTACGCATGCCCACATCCCTTGCGGCACTTCGGGAGCGGTCTGCATGCCCAGCCGGGCAATGATTCATTCCGGAAGGACGCTCTTTCACCTGCAAAAAGAAGGTCAGTCAATTCCTCCGGAACATACCATGCTGGGAGAACATCTGCAAACGGCTGGTTATCGCACATTCGGCACAGGTAAATGGCACAACGGCACCGCTTCCTTCGCCCGCAGTTTCCAGGACGGTGGCGCCATTTTTTTCGGTGGTATGTGGGATCACTGGAATGTACCAATCTGTGATTATGACCCGACCGGTACTTACGCTAATGAAATCAACGTTATTCAAAATCCTCAAGCCGGCAACAAGATCATGCGCGTACACTGTGACCGGTACATGCCGGGTAGACATTCAACTGAGCTGATCAGTGACGAAGCGATCCGCTTTTTAGCAGGCAACTCGTCTAACCAGCCGTTTTTCCTTTATGCAGCCTTTATGGCACCTCATGATCCGCGTTCCATGCCGGAACGGTTTAAAGCCATGTATGATCCAGATAAAATCCGGTTGCCGGAAAACGTCATGGCTGAGCATCCCTTCACCTATGGAGTCCGGGATATCCGTGACGAGGTGCTGGCTCCGTATCCGCGTGACCCGGCAGAAATACGACGCCACATTGCCGAGTATTATGCCATGATCACACACCTCGATGATGAGATCGGCCGTATCCTCAAGGCTCTGGAACGCACCGGGAAAATGGATGAGACCATTGTGGTCCTTGCCGGCGACAACGGATTGGCATTAGGACAGCACGGATTGATGGGTAAACAGAATTGTTATGAACACAGTGTCCGTGTGCCACTGATCTTTTCCGGCTTCGGGATACCCCGGGGCTGTCGCTGTGACCAATATGCCTACCTGCTGGATATTTTCCCGACATTATGTGATCTGATTGATGTACCGTGTCCGGCCAGCGTTGAAGGCAGAAGTCTTCTTCCGGTCATGCAAACGCAGCAAGCCATTCGCAAAACACTCTATTTTGCCTACACCGACCTTATCCGTGCGGTCAAAGACGATCGATATAAGCTGATCGAATACACCGGACAGATCAGGATGACACAGCTCTTCGACCTGCTCCATGACCCACAGGAACAGAAAGATCTGGCTGAAAATGCCGAATACACCGCGACCATCACACGACTTCGCCAGGAAATGAGTGGTTTCAGCAAGCAGTGGGATGACCGGCAGCACCCGATGGGCAAAGCATTCTGGGATCGTTGTGAGATATGATCATGTACCGTGCAAATCAACTCAGTTTTTGTCCAGTGAATTGGCTGGTCTGTTCCGTTTATATGGAGGCACAACATGGAAAATTCGCTGCGATCAATGGAGGCAGCCATGAATTATATCGATGACATCAATATCGGTCACCTGCCCCATCGCTTGTTCACCGGACTTTGGGACGGAGGGCACATCCAGGGAATAGCCCTGGACAAGGCGCATCGTTTTCTGTACTGCTCATTCACAACCCAGCTGGTCAAGCTAGACCTCAAGGGACATATGATCGGTTCTGTCCGTGGACTGCTGGGGCACCTGGGCTGTCTGGCTTTCAACAAGCAGGACGGCAAACTATATGGTTCTTTGGAATTCAAGCAGGACGCGATCGGACAAGGCATCCTGAGAAATATCAGCAGTGATAAACAGCTGGAAACAGCTTTTTACGTGGCTGTATTTGATGTTGATAAGATTGATCGCCTGGACATGGATGCCGAAAAGGATGGCATCATGACCACAGTCTGGCTGAGCGAGGTTGTTGCCGATCACCTGGCCTGCTGGAAGCAAGATAGTGTGCTTGTACGCAGCCGCCACGGCTGCAGCGGAATAGATGGGATCACCTTCGGTCCGGACTTCGGCGCTAAAGCAGATAGCAAATTTTTCTTATGTGTCGCTTACGGCATTTACGGCGACACAAAGCGACAGGACAACGACTACCAGGTCTTGCTTCAGTATGACACAGAGAACTGGAATCAATTGGCACAGCGACTAAATCAAGACAAGATGCATCGCAGCGGACCGGTCCATTGCCGGAATAAGTATTTTGTCTTGACCGGCAACACAGAATGGGGTGTACAGAACCTCGAATATGACCCCTTTACCGGCCACTGGCTGATGGCGGTCTACAGCGGGCGAAAAAAGCAATACCCAAACTACACGCTGTTCCTTGTTGACGGCACCAGGCCTGCCGTTAATAAACCATTGCAGGGTGATCCGGACGACCGCCAGGGTGACGTTTTGTCGCTGGCTGATGCAGGCCGGCGAGACGTAAAAACCGGGCTGCGTGGCTGGTTTTTCCCGCATGGCAGCACTGGTCTGTATGCGTTTGGTCATGGCCTTTACTATTTCGCCCTGCATAAAAAAATTGAAAACCAGTATGCTGCCGACATTTGCCTGTATCGCTGGAACGGTCAGTCAGACGGACCGTTTGAACAAGTTACCGAAATATAAACTACCCGCAGATCAGGATGACCTGCGGGCAGTATGTTCTTACGATGGAAGAATCAGGACATTATTTGGTCGGTTTGCCGACGGATTTTCTCCATTCGGTGAGCTGTTTCTGAATCTCCTCCACAATCTTCTGCGAGCCGTTGGCTTCGAGTTTATCGACAACCTCGTCCACTGGCGTGTCCACATCCTCAACCATACCGCCCATCAGATAGGGTGTGTTGTGGTATTCGCTGATGATGTTGGCACAGGCGGCGATCTCGTTGGTGATCGGGTCAGGATTCATGATGAAGCCGATGTTGCCGTCCTGGTGCGAATTATCGTTCAGAGCGGCAAGCTTCGTCGGAAACTCAGGTGTAACCTGATTCGGCAGGACCGTATTCACGATGTTGCCGAAATGGTGGCCGTACCAGATATAATAAGACAGGTCATTCAGTGATGTAACGCCCGCATTGTTCGATCCCTTGTTAGGGTCGAGATGGCCGTTTTCATCGAGTGCATAATCTTCGCCCTCAATACCGAAGCGGATCAGCGTGCCCAGTTCCTTATCCGTATTGAACAGATTAAGCAGCATCATGGCGCGCTCAGGGTTCTTCGACTGGACAGGGATGGCATTCATGCAGGCCTGAACATAGGCTGTTGACATAATGCTCAGGTTCGCGGGTTTCAGTCTTGTTGTAAA
>JAAYLM010000509.1 GCA_012521915.1 Oscillospiraceae bacterium
ATGCCAATATCAGCGACAATGTCAATATTATCATCGAGACCGGCGGGGCCAGACACTGGAACAACAGCGTGATCAGCAACAAGACAAACCAGCGCTTCCAGGTGACAGCCAAAGGGCTGATGGCCCTCGACCGCGATGTCGGCAAAAAACCGATGACCGACCCTGGCACATTAAGCGATTTCATTGCCTGGGGCGCAGAAGAATTCCCGGCCAACCGTTACGGCCTCATTTTCTGGGACCATGGCAGCGGTTCGCTGGGCGGTTTCGGCTATGATGAGCTATTTCCCGCCCGGGGTTCGATGTCGGTCAGCGGGATTTATGGCGGGCTGGACCGGGCTGGTGTCGTTTTTGATTTCGTCGGTTTCGACGCCTGCCTGATGGCGACGCTGGAGACCGCTTACATGCTCAACCCCTTTGCGGACTATATGATCGCATCAGAAGAAACAGAGCCGGCCATCGGCTGGTATTATACAGACTGGATCAGTAAGCTTTCCGCCAATACCTCCATGGCGACCGCGTCAATCGGTAAGCTGATTGTTGACGACTATATCGCCAGGTGCCGGTCCAATGTTCCCAGCCAGACCGCCACGCTGTCAGTGCTTGACCTGGTCGCCCTCAACAACACCGGAGATGCGGCTTTCCGGTCGTTCGCCAGAGCTGCCGATGTCCAGCTTGATGCTGATTACAGGCTGATTGCCAATGCCCGCGGTGATTCAAGGGAGTTCGGCCGCTCGAATTTCGATCAGGTCGACTTGATCGATCTGGCTGAAAACATTGATTCGGACGAAGCGCAAAGGTTTGTCAGTGCTCTCAACCAGTGCGTCAGCTACAACCGGACATCAGCCAATATCAGCAAAGCCAACGGGCTGGCCATCTACTTTCCATATGATGAACTCAAGAACTTTACATCGATGCTGGATGTTTATCAAAAAATCGGCATGAGCGAGGAATACACGGCACTGGTCAGGAAGTTCGCCAACCTGGTGGTCGGCGGGCAAATCACGACCAGCGGCAGCAGCAGTGCGTTCGGTTCCCTGGCGGGTGAGGGGTTGACCGACAGCCTGTGGTCAACAGCCTGGAACATGTTTTTTGCCAATGCTGATTTCAGCGAATTCACCGGCGGTGCCAGCGATTGGATTGACAGCGGCTTGATCCAGCGCAACAGTGCTTACTACGAAAATCATTATCTGAACGCGGGCGATCTGCAGCTGACCGATAAAAATGGAACGGTAGTGCTGCAGCTGACCGATGCACAATGGGACTTGATACAAAAGGTTGAGCTCAATGTCTTCTTTGATGACGGCGAGGGCTATATCGATCTCGGCCTGGATAATGTCTATGAATTCGACAGCGATGGCGATCTGATCATCGGCTTTGACGGAACGTGGCTGGCGCTTGACGGCCATGTGGTTGCTTATTACGTCGACAGCTATGAAGACGACGGCACGGCCTGGTCCATCAGCGGGCGTATTCCGGCGCTGCTCAACGGCGATCGTGTCGACATCATCATCAAGTTTGATCGTGACTTTCCTGACGGTGTCGTTTGCGGTGCCAGAGCCATATATGAAGAAACAAACGGCATCATGCCGGTGCCCAAAGGCCTGATTCAGATCCAGGCAGGCGATACGCTTGATTTCCTCTGTGATTTCTACAGCTATGATGAAGATTACCTGGACAGCTACTTGCTCGGTGAACCGCTGATCGCTCATGGCGAGCTGACGGTCAGCAACGTCCTGATCGGCAGCAATCGCTGTCTCGTTACGTACCGGTTGACTGATCTTTTCAACAACACATACTGGACGCCCGCTGTCGTGTGGGAATGAAACGGAACAAAACCCCACAGCCCCAGAATGGTTGCAGGGTTTTGTTTTGCGTTATGTGTTACGATTTCCTCGATCTTGATGACGAACATCAAGCGCTCAGGTGTTTGTCTTACGCTTGTGCAAACGTAAGGCCAGGAGCAGGATCAAGGCCAAGGCAATGCCGGCCAGGGCCAGAATAAAGAGAGGATCCCGCTGTTGTTCTCCTGTTCGGGTGATCGTTTCATCAGCTGTTGGCCCTGAAGATGGTGTGACCGCTGGCGCTGATGTCAATGATTCTTCCGGAGCCTGAGTCGGTGTAATATCCGGTTCATTCACAGGCGTTGACGTCGGAACGGTGGTCGGTGAGGGGTCCGGCCAGCTGGTCGGTGATGACGTAGGTGCAACGGTAGGAACGTCAGCCGGCATAGCTGTTGGTGTTGCTGTCGGTATAGCCGTTGGCGTTGCTGCCGGTGTACCAGTCGGAGTAATCGGCGTGTCCTGGCTGATTGTCAAGCCAAATTCATAGTAGGGTGACATTCTGGGCGATGCATAGGGCGTATCTTGCTGCAACCAGAGTCGAACCATGTAGCCGGAACCATCTCCCAGCGCACTTGTATTCAGGGTGAGCTGTGTTAGTCCATCTGCTGCGAAAGATTTGAATTCGAGAATCTTGCCAGTCGCCTGTTCATAGATCATTGCTTTAACGGCAGTTGTACTGCTGCCAAGTGACGGGGTCAGCGGATCAATCACCAGCCAGTCGCCGGCTGTCTGATCTGTCGTCGGAACACCTTGAAGGTTGAGTGCCTGAGGATCCAGCAACCCGACAACATAGGTCATGCCTTGCGCTGCTTCCGGGTAAATTGAGTTGTCTGCCTCGATTGCCCAGGGTTTGCCTGTAGTATCCGGAATGACGGGGAAAATGGCGGCTACATCCGCCATATCCAGTACGATAACCGGACGGGCTGCGTAATAAGAGGTTACAAAAACCCTGAGCAAAGCCCCCGCACTGGAAATGACATACCCTTCATAGGGGCTCAGATCCGGATCACGGACCCAGAAAGTCGCGCCATACTGTGAATTGATGCCTGTGAAGCTGTTGCGCCAGCCATAAATCTGGTTTTCCCTGGGAATGAAAGCCAGGTCCCCGTTGATCTCATCCTGGATTTCGTTGGTCAAGATTACACCTGTTGAAAGATCGAAAGCCCGTATCCTGGCCAGGGCTTGCAGTTCAGCACTGCTCATTATCTGGGACATAACCGTGTTCAGATGATCGCGGATGTCTGCTCCCATGTAGTTATTGCTGTGCAACAGCGGGCCTGGTCCATCCGGATCGGCATCGAAGCGGACAGGATCACCAGTGGCCTGCATGGCCAGAAGCGTGAGAAAATCACTGCTGCCATCACCGTTAACCATGTGCCAGTAAAGCGGTACATCGGATAGGTTACCGAAAAAGAGGGTGTCATCGCGTTCCAGGCTCGCTTTGTCGAGCTCATGGATTGTTCCGTCCAGTGTTACAGTTGGACTGGCAGTAGCATCCATGGAAAAGAGCAGATCATCCTCGCTGAATGCAGTGCCATGAGCGGTTATAGCATAAGCCCGAGCATAATAGACTGTGTCTGGCGCAAGTCCGGACAGCTGGATCGGATGGCTTCCCGGCAGGCCAGGCTCTGTTCCTTCATGGTACTGGCCGGCCAGCTGCGGATCTGGTGTGGTATCCAGGACGAGGCCGTACGCTGTTACAGGCGTGCCCCCGTTTGACAGGATGTCAACGGTGAAACCAGCCGTATCACTTTGCCCGGTTACTTCCGGACCATACAGTGTGACAGATGCCAGCGGTGGAGGCAACGTATCGAACGTGACATCAGCGCTGTAAAAGTCCATATCATCCATAATGGTGCAGACTGCCCTGGCGTAGTAATGCGTACCTGGATCCAGTCCCGTCACGGTTATGCTGTAAGTACCGTTACCGTCTACATCGATGATCCCTACTTTATTAGCCGTGTCATGCGGCAAGGGGTTGGGAGAGGAACCAACAGCAACACGGATCCAGCCGACCTTGTTTTCATTGATGCCATCCTGGGTCAGCTCAACCGTAAAGGTTGCGGCTGTGGCAGCTGCTTCAATATGAGTGATGGAGGAAACAGGATCCGGTGCCACGGGCGTTGCAAAAGTCTGGACCGGTGTGGCGCCCCAGCCATCTGCATTCAGGGCATAGACCCGGTAAGCATAGCTAGTTCCGTTGTGGAGATCGTTTAAGTCCACCTGTTTTTCCTGAGGGCTGCTGATGCTTTCGCTAAAATCAAACAGGCGTACACCGGATCCGTCGAGTGTCGGCTCAAGGTAGCTCGCTGTCAAGGCGACAACATATCGGCTGATGGTTCCGCCATTGGGATCGAGCGAGAAGTGAACATTGGCGCTGTAGCAGTCGATACCGGTGACTGGAATGGCCGAATGCGTCACAAGCGGAGGACCGGACAGACGGGTTGTCACAGTCAGAACATCGCTGTAGGAGGTTACGAAACCGCCCAGAATTGGATCTGGCTTACTTGTATAGGCACGCAGATAGTAGGTGGTGTTTGGTTTCAGTCCGCCGATCGTTTTCTGGGTGCCGTCGACAAACCCCAGCGTCGTGCTGCTGACATTCGACGCACCGTAGAGCGGCAGCGGAGCTTGCTCGCTGTAGAGAATGTATTTGCTGGCAACCAGAGATCCACTTGTTTCCAGAGTCAAGGTCAGCTCAGTCGCCTGGATGTCGCTGATGCTGAATGCTGTAATCAACTCCGGAGGCACCGCACCCAGCTCATTTTTGGTTTTAAAAATAACGACCTGACTGTAACCGGTTCCATTGGCGTTGACAGCATAAGCCCGCAGGTAATAGGTGGTATTCGATTTAAGATGGATAAGCTGTGTGTTGAATAAGCCATCTGTATCGCTCAGCGGGATGAACGCGCTGACAAGGTCATTCAGCTCCGGATTGGGCGTTTCGGAATAGACGAATCCTGTTTCAGTCACCACGGTGCCAGCTGGTGTTGAGAACGTGCCATAGACTTCAGCGGTTGAGTCGGTGTATTGGGTTTCCAGGATTGGCAGCAACCCGACCGATGGCAGAATGGTATCCAGAGCCTCAGTGGTAAAATTGAACTGCTCACCATAAGTTGTACCAAACTGGCTGTGGATGAATGCTTTGTAGTAGTAGGTTGTACTGGCTGACAATCCGCTCACAGGCAAATTGAACGGCCCGGTCGATGCGTCGGTTAAGTCAGCCAGTGCGCTTTGCGTACCGGATTTGCCTAAAAGCGGGTCGGGCAGCTGATCGTACACGAAGCCACGCAGCGTCGG
>JAAYLM010000510.1 GCA_012521915.1 Oscillospiraceae bacterium
GCTACGGTCTGATATTTCGTCCACGCCAGCGAACCGTGTGAAGCTGCCTGGTCTGAATGAGAGACCTGATAAAAACGAGTGTAAAAAAAATCAGCAGAAATGGGAAGAACAGGGGCAGAAAGATGGGAAAGCGACCGCATAAGTTCCCCAACCGTCCGATCAGGACAGCATAGAAGATGTAAAAAAAGACAGCAGTGATCAGCCAGATACCCTGGTCGGAAAGAATCGCTTTGATCAGCAGCGTCATCGTGGAATACCCACTGCAGATCCAGAGGATTAACAGGCTTAAGACCAGGTGGTGGGTGGCTGTCGCGCCTGAAGCGAAGTTTTTTGTCCAACCTGCAAATAATGACAGGAAGCCTTCAGGATACATGCGGAAACTGACGGTTCCCCGGCCACTGCGGTTGAACACAGGCAAGTTGAACTGCTGGAAAAGGCGGCCTAAAGCCAGGTCATCCATAATCTGGTTATGAATAGCCGCATGACCGCCGACCGAGAAATAATCACAGCGATCACAAATCAGGCAGGGACCAAATAACCCAATCCCGTGCAAGCGGCCGCCCCATGGCGTGAAAACACCCATGCCTGCCATGACAACAATGTTGAACACCATTGAAAGGCTTTCGTAAAGGCGGATGATGCTATGGTGGGGCTGCAAGGACAAGCCGCCACGTCCGCCCAGCTTCGCGAATGTACGCAAGATCCGGCGCAGGCTGTCCGGTTGGTCAAGTCGGGTGTCCGCGTCAAGAAAAAGCAGCCAGTCGCCACCGGCAGTCTGGGCGCCATGCCAGCAGGCCCGTGATTTGCCGACCCAGTCCAAGTTCAGCTGTTCTGTGCTCAGGACAACCAGACCTTCTGCATAAGCGATGGCAGCGGTTTCGTCTGTTGAACCATCATCAACCAGGCGGATTTCACCAGGCTGGACATCCTGATCACGCAACGAGAGTAGCAGCGGACGAATGCGTTTGGCTTCGTTATACGCCGGTATGATTAGGGAAACACGCGTGGCCAGCTGAAGATCCTCATCAGTCACCGGACCGGAGGGCGTTTCTGCTGCTGGAACATGCCACAGCATGAGCAGCCCTCCCAAAAGACCAAGCACAATAATGATGCAGGATAGGATCATGTTCACCTCTGTCTTTTCCGTTATTTCCCTTCAGGCTGACGGGACAGTCAGATCAATTTCGTGAAACGCGATCTGACGCCGCAGATAAGTATAGGTGACATAAAGCCGGTCATCTTGAACGACAGCAGCCGGGTAGGAATATTCCGCGTCTGTCTGCAGCAGCGGATCTGTTTCCTGCCATGCCAGTGTCAGGAAATGGTCGAAGCTCCTGCCGTTATCCAGAGACTTCCTGATCACCAGAGGATTGCGGCTGCCCCAGTTGCCGCTGATCGGGTTCATGATCAGATACAAAGTGCCGCCATGACGGACTACTTCAATGGCACTGTTGTTATTGGGCAGACCTGTGTTGTAAGCTTCACACCAGGTTTGGCCGTTATCATCTGAATCCGACCGGTAAAGATACCCGGCTGTTGTCCGCAACAACAGATGGACCTGACCGGGGCCGCTTTCCCAAAGCGCTGGCTGGATAGCGCCTTTGCCGGAAAGATACGTATCCCGTAGCGGATCTGTGAGGTTCAGCGGAATCTGCGCATATTCACGGAAAGAAGCACCACCATCTTCTGAAAGGTCAACGCGCGGTTGCCAGGATTGAGGCGATTCTACTGAATTGGGAGCCAGCAGCTTCCCGTTGCTCAGACGGATTGGCTTGCTGCGTACAGGAC
>JAAYLM010000511.1 GCA_012521915.1 Oscillospiraceae bacterium
CCGTATGAACCGTTTTCCTGACGTTCCACGCATTCGATCATCGGCTTTTTAATTTCGATCATTTTTTTCCTCCTTTTTGCGCCGGTAAACAGCAAGCAATATGCATGTTTCCTTCATTACTTGGAGTACAGCTCGACGATGAGGGTTTCTTTGACCTCAATGTCGACATCGGCGCGGCTAGGAGCCTGAACAACGGTACCGCTCAGTGTGTCAGCGTTGAAAGTAAGCCAGGGTGGAACCGAACGGTTCGCAAGTTCCTGGAACTTAGCTGACTTACGGGATGTTTCACGAACAGCAATCACATCATTAACCTTCATGGTATATGAGGGAATATCAACTTTCTTGCCGTTGACCGTAAAATGACCATGAGTGACCAACTGCCGTGCTTCAACGCGTGATGAAGCGAAACCCATACGATAAACCACATTATCCATACGTAATTCCAGCAGCTGGAGCAGGTTTTCACCGCTCTTGCCCTTCATGCGGGCGGCATTGTCAAAAGTTCTGCGGAACTGGTTTTCCAACAGACCATAAAAACGTTTGGTTTTCTGTTTCTCGCGCAGCTGCGTGCCGTACTCAGAGACTTTCTTTCTGCCCTGACCGTGCTGGCCTGGAGCAAAGCTCCGCCTGGCGATGGCGCATTTTCCTGTGTAGCAGCGCTGTCCCTTAAGGAAAAGCTTTTCACCTTCCCTGCGACAAAGCCTGCAAACTGCTTCTGTATATCTGGCCATGCTTTACACCTCCAAAATCAGACTCTTCTTCTCTTTGGCGGCCTGCAGCCATTGTGCGGAATCGGTGTTACATCTTTGATCATCGTCACATCAAGCCCTGCGGATTGCAGAGAACGGATGGCCGCTTCGCGTCCGGCACCCGGACCTTTGACATAAACCTCAACGGTCCTCATACCATGATCTATCGCGGTTTTGGCTGCTTGTTCTGCTGCCATCTGCGCCGCAAAGGGTGTACCTTTACGGGATCCGCGCATACCCATGCCTCCTGCACTCGACCAGGCGACCGCATTTCCTTCCGGATCTGTGATCGTCACGATGGTGTTGTTAAATGAGGAATGAATGTGGGCAGCACCACGGTCGATATTTTTTCTTTCTCTTCTACGGGGACGTGCAGCTGTTGTTTTCGCTGACGCTTTAGCCATGATGTCGCCTCCTTACTTTCTCTTGCCAGTGATTGAGCGCTTGGGTCCCTTGCGGGTTCTGGCGTTGGTCTTGGTGCGCTGTCCACGCACTGGCAGACCTATTCTGTGGCGACGACCACGGTAACAGCCAATTTCTGTCAGCCGCTTGATGTTCATCGCAATCGTTCGTCTCAGGTCACCTTCAACGGTATAGCCGTTTTCAATGGCATCCCTGATCTTGGTCACTTCTTCATCTGTCAAATCCTTGGTGCGGGTATCAGGATTGATACCGCATTTTTCCAGGATCTTATTGGAAAAGGTCCTGCCGATACCGTAAATATAGCACAACGAGATTTCGACTCGCTTATCATTTGGCAGATCCACTCCGGCAATACGTGCCATCAGTTTGCACCTCCATCGTACAACAGGTTACTACTCATCTATCTTAAACACGAAGGGACATGATCAGTGGTTAACTGATGCAGCCGCGTCCCCGCGGGTACAGGCAATAAGGCTGATGCTCAGCCTTGCTTCTGTTTGTGCTTGGGGTCCTGGCAAATAACCATAACATGGCCTTTGCGGCGGACAATCTTGCACTTTTCACACATCGGTTTTACGGACGGTCTTACCTTCATCGTGGGTTCCTCCTCTTTAGCCTTTCTGCTTCACATCTATGACGCAAAACGGCGCATGCTAAAGTATTTTACCAGATCTGCCAATAAAAGCAAGCATTATTCAACGAAAAGCTAATCAGCTTCAAGCTGGGGTTCAGTCTGGCCGGCTTGATACATTCATGGCTGCCGACTATTTGGCGCGCCAGGTGATGCGTCCTTTGCTCAGATCGTAGGGGGATACCTCTAAGGTTACCCTGTCCCCTGTAAGTATTTTAATATAATTCTGCCTCAGTTTTCCGGAGATGTGCGCCATGATCTCATGACCATTTTCCAGCTTGACTCTAAAAA
>JAAYLM010000087.1 GCA_012521915.1 Oscillospiraceae bacterium
CGCTTGATTTATGTATAATAGCGTTGTTTGTGGAACAAATCACCACGATGATCGTCCATAGAGACAATAGACAAGACAGGACAGAGGTGAAGGTATTGAAACGTAATTTACCTGACAGGCAACCCGTTCAACGCGACCCATATGGCGGGCAGCCGCCAGTGTCGCCGCGTCAGAAGCGAAGGAAAAAGAAGTCCATAGGTAAAGCGGTCCTGGCCGCGATCATTATCTGCAGTTTTTTACTGGTCGTGGCTGTTGCCGGTGGCGCTTACATCAATCAGTTGCTCAATCTGGTTGACCGTTCTGAGGTGACCGGTGATGCGGACGCCCACGAATCGGATCTGGTGGATCCGGATGACCTGTCCGATGAGACAGACAGCAGCGATGCCATCACCAAGGCTGCAAAAGAATATGAAATAATCAAGGATATTCCTGTGCGTCAGGATCAAGACATCTACAACATCCTGCTGATCGGCACCGACCAGGAGAATTATCAGTCGCGCGGCCGTTCGGATGCCATGATCATCCTCTCGATCAACAAAAAGACGAAAAAGATTCATCTGACATCCCTGATGCGGGCTATGTATGTCGCGATCCCCGGGAAGGACTGGTCCATGCTCAACCATGCCTATGCCTGGGGCGGTCCGGATCTGCTGATCGAGACCATCGAGAACAACTTCCGCATCCGTATCGATGAGTATGTGGCCATCAACTTCAGTGGTTTCCGTAAAGCCATCGACCTGGTGGGCGGGGTGAGCATCACATTGAGCGATGCTGAGGCCAACCGCGTCAACAGCAGTGCGGGAAGCCATCTTCAGGCGGGTGACAATCTTCTTAATGGGGCGCAGGCCCTTGCCTATGCCCGTATCCGCAAGCTTGACTCGGATTTTGTACGCACCAGCCGCCAGCGCACCGTGATTGAGGCCTTGCTAAAGAAAAGCCGTTCGCTGAATGTCATTCAGATCAACAACCTGGCCCAGAACATCCTGCCGCTGGTCAACACCAGCCTGTCGCAGGGGAAAATGCTTTCCTTGATGGCAAGTATGGTTCATGTGCGCAATTATCCGATTGACCAGCTGATGCTGCCGGAAGAAGCCGATCGGGAGCGTATTTATGTACGAAAAATGGAAATGTACCGCTTTGATTTCCGCAAGAGCATAGACCGGCTGCACCAGTTTATTGACAGCTGAATGTTCGGGGTTATTGTCTTTTGAAAAACTCCTGATGGCCGGCTCTGACCGGCCATCGCTTTTTACCCTGATTGTCTGGCCAGGCCGGATGTGATACCATGAGAACGATTGTTTGAGGAAAGGATGTTCTCCTGGTGCTTGACCGACAAAAAAATTTGATCGTCCTGGGGATTGACCCGGGCTATGCGATTACCGGCTATGGTGTCATCGCTTATCGCAACAACCAGTTTCGCTGCCTGGACTGCGGGGTGGTCCGTACGAAGGCCAGTGAATACTTCGCAGACCGCCTGCTGCAGATCAATCAGCGCCTGGAAGGCCTGATCGAAAGCTGGCAGCCGCATGTGGTCGCTGTGGAAGAACTGTTTTTCAGCCGCAACACCACCACGGCTATCGGTACGGCGCAGGCGCGCGGCGTCGCGGTCCTGTGTGGTGCCAGAGCAGGCCTGCCGGTGTTTGAATACACGCCAATGCAGGTCAAGCTGGCAGTAACCGGTTATGGCAAAGCCGCCAAGCAGCAGGTACAGCAGATGGTACGCGTTCTACTCAGTTTACAGCAGATCCCCAAGCCGGATGACGCGGCTGACGCGCTGGCTGTGGCCATCTGCCACGCTCATTCGGGCAACAGGGAAACGGCTCTGGCCAGGGGAGGGTATCAATCATGATCGCGTTTGTTCGCGGCACCATTGTGGCACGCCATATGGACTGCCTGATTCTGGAAAGCGGCGGTATCGGTTACCGTATCCATGCGTCACCGGAACTGCTCAGCCGTTTTCCCGCCAGTGGCACGCAGGCTACGATTCACACCTACCTTTACCTGCGTGAGGATATCATGGCGCTTTATGGCTTCCCTTCACCGGAGGAACTCAGCTTGTTCGAGCTGCTCCTGACGGTCAGCGGCATCGGCCCCAAGGTGGCCAGCACCCTTGTCGGGGTATTCAGCCCCGGCCAGTTCGCGATGGCTGTTTTATCCGGCGATGTTAAGGCCCTGACCCAGGCGCGCGGCATCGGGCGCAAAGGCGCGGAACGCCTGATCCTGGAATTGAAAGATAAACTCAAAGGTGCGGATCTGCCTCCGGGCATGACGGCACCGGCCCAGCTGCCTGCCGAAGGGCGCTCGATCCAGACAGAGGCGGCCAGCGCGCTGGTCGTGCTGGGCTACAGCGGCGCTGAGGCAGCCAGGGCTGTGGCTGCCGTCAGTGAACAAGCCGATGGTCTGGAAGATATGATCCGCCAGGCATTGCGTCAGTTGAGCCGCTGACCGATGGCTGGCAAGGGAGGAAAACATGACGGCTATGGATGACAGTGTCTTCAGTGCGTCTTTTGGTTTCTCAGAAGATGAAGAGCGTCTGATCGGACGGGAGAAACGTCAGGAGGATCGGGAAGAGGCCAGCCTCAGGCCGGTTCGCTGGGACGAATATTTCGGTCAGGTTCGCGTCAAAGAGAACCTCAAGGTTTTCATTGAGGCGGCACGGCAGCGTTCTGAGGCGCTGGACCATGTCCTGCTTTACGGGCCGCCCGGCCTGGGCAAGACGACGCTGGCCGGCATCATCGCCAGTGAACTGGGTGTTGAAATGAGGATCACCACAGGCCCGGCCATTGAAAAACCGGGCGATCTGGCAGCCATCCTGACCAATTTGACTGACCGCGATGTGCTTTTTATCGATGAGATCCACCGCCTGAACCGCAGTGTGGAAGAGATTCTTTATCCGGCCATGGAGGACTTTGCCCTGGATATCATCATCGGCAAAGGCCCCAGTGCCCGCTCTATACGTCTGGACCTGCCGCGTTTTACCCTGATCGGAGCGACAACACGCGCCGGTTTACTGACCGCTCCGCTGCGCGACCGCTTTGGCATGATCAACCGCCTGGAGCTCTATGATCCGTCTGAAATCAGCCAGATCATCCAGCGTGACGCGGCTATCCTGAACATTGGTATTGACCGCGGCGGCCTGGATATCATTTCCGGCCGCAGCCGCGGCACGCCGCGTATTGCCATACGCCTGCTGAAGCGCATCCGCGACTTCGCCCAGATCCGCGGCACCGGGGTCATCGACCACGCTATTGCTGAGTATGGCCTCAAGGCGCTGGAAATTGACGCGCGCGGCCTCGATGCTACCGATCGCCGCCTCATGCGCAATATGGTGGAGATGTTCGGCGGCGGGCCGGTCGGACTGGATACATTGGCCGCCTGCACCGGCGAAGATGCCGTGACCATCGAAGATGTCTATGAACCCTACCTGATGCAGATCGGCTATCTGGCCAAGACACCCCGGGGCCGTGTGTTGACGCGACTGGGCTGGGAGCACCTGGGTATGGCCTGCCCGGAGCAGTATGAGCATAAGCTGCGCGGCCTGGGCCGCCTCTATACCAACAACGCCGATACCGATACCGACCAGCTGACCTTGGATGAACTTACCGGTACCCGGGCGGACGGAGAGGAAGATGATGACACATGACCGGGAAGGGCAAGCCTTTTACGGACGAGACGCTTCTGCCCGATGAACTGGCAGACTGGCCGCTGGAGCAGCCTTTTCTCCTGCACGCCTGCTGCGGACCCTGTATGGCCGCACCAGCCAGGCAGTTCCTGGAGGAAGGCCGTTCATTCGTCTCCTTGTTTTACAACCCCAACATTCATCCGGCGGTGGAGCATGAACGCAGGAAAGAATATTTTTTGAAACTGGCTACACAGCTTGGCTTGACAGCGCTGGCGGAATCCAGCTCAGATGAAGAACCCTGGGTGAACTGGGCGGGCAGCAGAG
Source organism: Oscillospiraceae bacterium (assembly GCA_012521915.1). Lineage (GTDB taxonomy): Bacteria > Bacillota > Clostridia > Saccharofermentanales > UBA5734 > JAAYBY01. Next base: position 3,947 of record JAAYLM010000087.1, read on the forward strand.
AAGACCGCTGCCGCATGTGCTACAGCCGTCGTCTGGACAAGTCGGCGGCCCGCACGGCTGAGCTGGGCCTTCGTGCTTTTACCACCACTTTGCTGATCAGCCCCTGGCAGGATCAGGAACTGCTGCTGGCCTGCGGCCGGCAGGCAGGGGCCAGGCACCGGGTCCGTTTTCTTTATCGTGATATGCGGCCGCTCTACCGGCCGGGCCAGCAGCTGGCCCGGGAAGCGGGCCTTTACCGGCAGCGTTATTGCGGCTGTCTGCCATCCATTGACGATTCACGTTTTTCTGAGCAGATCAAAGAAGAGCTTAAGGCGCTGCAGGCGGCTGAGCCGCGCTGAGTGGCTTGTCCGGTAAAGCCGGTGAAACCAGGATGGTCTGGTAGTTTTCGTAGATGACCATGCCGGGCCTGGCACCTGAGGGTTTGCGTACATGGGAGACCGGACAGTAGTCAACAGCCACTTTATGGCTGCCTGAGGCCACCTGCACCTGACCAGCATGGGTTGCCCGTGAAAACCAGGCGGCTATCGCCGCTGCTTCTTCCAGCGTCTTTTGCGGCACGCTGCCGCGTTCTGTCCGCACGATGACATGGGATCCGGGCATTTTCTGGACATGCAGCCAGAGATCATCTTTGGCCGCGTGCCGCAGCGTCAGTTCATCGTTCTGCAGATTGTTGCGGCCTACAAGGATGGTCAGCCCGTCTGCACTGGTATAACGGCGCGGCGGCAGCTTTTCTGCGACAGGGCTGCTTTCTTTCTTCTTTTTGCCGGCTTTGCGGGCGGCCATTTTGTCCTGTTGGCGACGGCGGTTGCGGCTGCCGGCTTTCCCGGGGTTCAGGTCTGACGCTTCGCTCTGGGCGGGAGGCAACGTTTGAGCACTTCTCTGACCGGCAAGCAGATCGCCCTGGCTCATTTCCCGACGGATCTCCGCCAGATCGGGGAGGCTTTCTGCCTCTTCCAGTTCGTGCAGCAGACTTTCCAGCCATTCCAGTTCCCGGATGTCCTGTGCGGCCAGTCGGGCGCCGGCTGTCCCTCGGGCACGGGCCCGGTTGTAGCGGCGAAAACAGAGCTGGGCCATCTGCACGGCGTTCAGGCCCGGCTCCAGCTTGATGCGTGTCAGCGGCTGGGCAGGATCAAAGTAATCAACGGCCATCAGGTGATCAGTGCCTTCCTGCCAGTTTGTCAGGTTAGCCAGGATCAGGTCGCCGCGTTTTTTGTGTTCGTCAGCCATCAGGCCATCCTGGATGTCCGTCTGGTGGATCTGCAGGAGCCGCTGTACGTGCTCGAGACGGCTATGCGCTTTTTTTTCCAGCACCTGCTTTTTCTGCTTGAGGGTGTTCTGGCGGCTGCGCTCTGTATAGAAC
>JAAYLM010000512.1 GCA_012521915.1 Oscillospiraceae bacterium
AAGACATGACGGAAAAAGAGTGGAATACTGCCCGACCCGACGCGTTGTACCTGCTGCGGGCAGACGAGGATATCATGACCAGGATTGCCAGAGCTGTCGGCGGCGTTGAAGACATGGCGATCGCGACGAGCCGGCCTAATCTGGGTGCAGTCAGTGGTTTTAAGGACCGCGTGGTTCTGGAGTATAGTCAAGTACTTAGCAGTAAGGGGTTGCAGCCATCTGAAGGTCTGGAAGTGCCGGATGTTTTTCAAGGCCTGGTCAGCAGCCTGGCAACGCACCAGACGTTGCTGGGCGATGCAATTGCCACAGGTGATCCGCGCATCCTGTTTCATGCTCTTTACCTCTATCCGGTTAAGCAGGATACAAAGGAAGCTAAATCCTTGTGGCGTACTTTGCTTGAAATGGCAGCAGATGAAATCCCAGTGGGTTTTCAGGACACACGGGACATGTTCCTCTACTGAGCAGACTTTTGGCCGCATCTGACCTGCCCAGGTCAGATGCGGCCCAGTTGTTTGTGCGACTGGCTTCAGACCCAGTCGAAGACCCGGACGTGATCGACAATAAACGCATCCGGCAGCACAGCATCTTTCAGCTCTGCGGCAGGCTGGTCGCCGTTACGGTAACCTTTGCATTCTGTGGAAATCAGGATGAACTGGTCTGTATGCGACACTGCCTGCCGTGTTTTGTGCCCGGTTTGCACGCCGTCATAATAGAACGTATAGCCATCCGGTTCCCAGAGGACGCCGAAGGTATGGAAATCGTTTTCGAAATAAGCATACTCGCCTGGCTGGCGTGCGGCTTCCTGTTGATGATCCGCACCGTATCCGGACCAGTGCAGCATAGGCCAGCTGACCTGCCCGGGTTCGAATGATTCCATCACGTCCACCTCAACGCCTGAAACGGCAGGGTCCGGTGAGCAGCCGATGATCGGGGATTGCAGCCAGAAAGCACTCCACCAGCCTTTCTGCTTTTGCAGTTGGCAGCGGCATTCATAGTAGCCGTAACGGTGAAGTAATTTGTGTTTTTTAAATTCAGCGATAGGTCAGGTGAATTTTCGGTACTGGCCATTGGCCGGTGTTTCGTCCATAAAATTGTAGCCTGTTTGAAGATGCGGCGAATAATAATGGCCGTTTTCTTTAATCAGAGTGAGGCGTACACAGCTGTCATCACGCAATTCAACGCCCATCGTTGTAAAGGGACGATGCCGCTCGTGCATGAGGTGTAGCCGATAATCCCATTTATTCCGATCCAGTACCGTGCCATCAAACTCATCTGCCCAGATCAGGCGCCATTGCCTGCCTTCCGGCAGCAGACTTCGGGCGTGGCCTTCTACATCAAAAAATTGCATGTTAATCCATCCTTTACTGCGACGACCTGATCTCGAAGACGTCTGCCATCAGGCCTGCAGCACCGTGCAGACCGCGGGGCATGGTTACGACCAGGCTGTTGCCGTTTTGCGTGAAGGCAAGATCCTGACCTGTGCGCAGATAACGAACCTGATGGGCGTTTCCGGTATAGGGCACGACATAAGAAGCTGCAGCAGTCTCATTTTCGTCATACAGGTAAAAAGCGAAACACCGCTCTCCTTTTTGCGTGAAGGCAAATTTACCCGTCCTGTAGGGTGCAACAGCCCGCGTTCCGTAAACGG
>JAAYLM010000513.1 GCA_012521915.1 Oscillospiraceae bacterium
CGCGCAGCGGGTAGACTTTTCAGGTGCTGCTGTTTGACAAGCTGAGGAGCTTGCTCCGCGGTCAAACGGCCTGTGTAGCAGGAGAAAGCGCCGATAAGCCTGTGGGAAAGCTGTGTAACTGATCCTTCCGGCTGTATTACCGGCTCGATGCAGGTGGTGTCCACCCTGGACAACCGCGAAAAAGATTGGATGACGCGTCCGAGATCCTGACACAGCTGCCGGCGTTCCTCTTCTGCAGGATCAAGCCGGGCTAGGCGGGCTAGCCGAGCCAGCATCTCCTGGTCCACCCAGTCATCATTTGAATGCTCACGTCTTTCCTTGCCGACTATTCCTGGTGAAACGTCTCGTTTTTCAGGGTTATGCACGTTCTGATCTCCTCTCGTCGGCAGAATAACTTTCACCGTATGAAGTCCGCATACGTTACAGCTTCTCCTCGTCATGGTTTCCCGTCAAATCCAGCCAGCTTGTTACAAGCAACTCGGGCAGCCGGAAAGCATCATAGGACTCACGGCAGTAAATCCTTCTTAAGTCAGCAAGTGGCTGTAGCCAACTGTTTTCCTGTAAGTTGGCACAGGGCGGAAGTGCTTCTGCTTTTAGATTCAGTATGGCCAAAATCGTGAACAAAGGCCAGGCATGACGTATAGCCATCCTGATGTCGATACTGACTTTAGGAAATCGCATCCGCCTTGTTGCCGGTTTTTGCGGGTCTGGTTTGGTGATCACAGCATGAACGTTACTCAAATCAGAAAGCAAAGTTGGTAAAGGTTCACCGCACTGCTGACTCAAGAAATGGTAGAGGATGGCTAGAAAAGCAGCATCATCTGCATAAAGGTAACCAATTCTGGATGCCTGACCTGCTAAAACCTCAAATTTCCTGGTTGTGTCGTCATAAGCCAGCCGTATCGGCTGGCCGGTTTCCAGGCAAAGCGCATTGCTGCGGCATGGCTCTCTGCTGCAGTAAGCCAGATCTGTTCGATAATGGTATTGCACCGGTTGATCAATAAGGGCTAATCTTTCTGCAAACATCCGCCCAATCTGAACCAGTTGGTTTGATTTAAAAATAGTCATAAATACAGTGTTTCTTCTGTGGAAAGAAGTGATATAACAGCTTACGGCGCGTTTCATTCATCTCAGGATGGATCTGGCATTCAGGATGGCCGGCCAGTTCTTCCAGACCTTGACTGCCTAAGAGAAGTGTAGATAAAATACGCGCATCAATACGCAGATCATAACCGCTGTCTGGCGACGGATCGGCCAGATGCTGGACAACCGGCACTGTTTCAGCAAGACTGAGGCGGTAAAGGCCACTGTTTTCCGGAAGAAATTCGTCGGTCACCAGTAAGCTCAGCCAGTGATCTTGTGCTGATACAGCCGTTGCGGCTAGCTCACGGCGCAGCCAATCCGGCTGGTGCAGCCGGGTTAAAGCCTCCGCGATCCTGATGACACGGATTTGTCCTGATATTTCACGTGTATGGCGCAAAAGCCGTGGTTCGGGAAAATAGTGCGACAAATTCATGTGACAAGGCACATTCATCGTGACTTTTGCATACTGGCTGGCATATCGTGTCAGGAAGGCCAGCAATCCGATTATGCTTTCAGGCGTGCTGCAGGCCCAGTCCTGTATATGCAAAACATCAACAGCTTTACCGGCTATTGTTTCATAGGTCATATAGGCGCAGTCTTGACCCTGTTCATTCTGCCAGATGTAGGTGTGAAACTGCTCACTCCAGCGATCACGGCTGCACTTCTCTGCCCAGATCACATCAGATCGCAAAACAGCTCCGTTGCAATCTCGCGTGAACCGGTCATAAATCGTCTGCAGTGAATCGGCATCGCCTTGTTTACAAGCCCGCACCGATCCAATTTCTTTTAATCGTGTTAACTGCTCCATAGGCAGTTCTACATGATAACGCCGGCAGCCCTGACTATAGCCAAACTTGCCGTAGAAAGCAAAAGAGAAAGGAAACAGATACGAGAAAACATGGCCTTCCCGCTCCGCCTGGCGCAACAATTCACCCATGATCAGGCGTATGGCACCCTGACGGCGGTATTCCGGCAGTGTAGCAACATCAGCAACACCGCACAAAGGCACAAACTTGCTTTCATAGCGCATGTGCATGGAAATAGAAGCTGAAACAGCAACCAGGTTTTCGTCTGAGAAAGCACCCCAATGCTGCTTGGGCCGATCTCCCTTGCGCGGATCCGGAAATGTCAAATCCGGATTTTTCTGCAAATCAAGCAAAAGCTGGCGATATTTGCCAGGTGATCGAAAAGCCGTCGCCGACACACGCGCCGCTGCCAGTGCTTCATCTGTGTTGGTCATATCCAGTAGACGAACCTGCATGTGCTATACCTCCCCCGGGATGATCGCGCCCTGTCGCTCAAGCGCCTGACAAAGGCTATGGTAGTCAACAGCGGCAACTGGTTGGTTTTCACTTGCGGCGATCGCGGCCGCACAACCAGCTGCTTGTCCTTCCGCCATGCAGGGTGCTTGCACCCGCAAGGCACTGTTGGCATCCGTATCCGACGATATAATTCTGCCTGCAGCCAGCAAATGGGTTGATCCCCGCGGTACAAGTGCTCTGTAAGGTACCTGCGCGTATAGGCCTTCTTCAAAAAATACCTGTTTGATTGAATAAGGCGGTTCATGCAGGTCAATGGGATAAAACGCGTTACAAACTGCGTCACCAAAGCGGCGACCGCTGATGTAGTCCCGGGCAGTTATGGTGTACTCACCCACGATGCGATTGGTCTCACGCACCCCGCACTCCAGCGAAAACTCTGCCACGTGCAGCGCCTGTAAGCCGTCAAGGCCGCGCAAAAAACGGACAATCTGCAGGGCTTCTCTTCTTGCGTCCATTTCCAGTCTGGTTCTACCAGCCGTCGTATCGCTGTCTGCAGCACAAGCGACATGAAAAGCCAGTGATCGACCGGACAACGTGCCCAGGATCGTTCCGGGTGTGCTCCATGCCGGCAACCGTTGTTCCCTGATCGCATGGTGAACCTGTTCGGCAAGGTTTGCTGTTGCCACATGGTCAGGTATGTTGTCCAGCCTGACAAAAAGCGTTGCTGGCTGCAGACGACCGCTCTTGTCACAAGCATAGCCCAGGCTTCGGGTAAGCTGGGCATCTCCTGTGGCGTCAATCACTTTTTTGGCCTGCACAGAAACCAGCCCGTCCTTGCCGGCAAGCTGCAGCGTTACGCCACTGCCTGTTTCATTTGCTGACGCCAGCGATGTATGCAACCAGACACAGACCTGATGTTCCCGACACATTTCGTCCAGAACACAAGCCAGCGTCAGCTTATCCAGCCGTATCTGCTGTTGCCAGTGATGTTCGCTTTTATAGGTCATTTCAGGGATCTGGGCTCCGCCCAGGGCAGCTACGCGCTGAACCGCTTCCCAGCAGTGACCTCCGATGATCTGTTTCCCCCAAGCAAAGAAAAGACCTGGATAACTGACGCCGCCGGCGGTCATGGTACCGCCCAGCACACTGTTCTTCTCGATTAGCAGTGTCCTGGCGCCTGCTGCAGCCGCGGCTATGGCTGCGAAAACACCAGCTGTTCCGCCGCCGGCAACAGCGACATCATAAATATCCGTTTTGACTCCTTTTTTCCACATGATCACTGCTCCTCTCAGCCGATCTGTCGCAAGCGGCAACGATCAGCCTTTAAGACAACGCTTGAAACAGCCGGTTATCTGCTGCTTCAAGCGTCGACTTGAGACTGTAGCGGGATCTGCTGAAGCACCGCTCAGCTGGTTTTATACCTGAGCGGCACAAGACGGGCATCCGGCATATGGTTTTTAGCTAACCTGACCCAACAGACGGCGACAGGCTGCCACGGCGGCAGCGAAGGCAGTCGGGCCATCCTGATAAACATAGTCTTCAGCACTCTGCGGCAGCTCAACGCCTGTTTCTTTTTCTAGTTTGTCACGACCGGCAAACAAGGTCAAGTGCGGTTCTATTGAAACAAAGTGTTTGCCCGGTTTATGCTTCATGATACTCAGGATTTCGCTGATCTGGCCATCACCTGCTCCGGCCGGTACGATACGCCGATCACTAAGCCGAACATCTTTGATGTGTAAATAATCGATCCAGGGTTCCAGCTGTTTCATGGCCGCCAGTGGATCTGTTCCGACCAGAAGATAATTGGCAGGATCCAGTATGCCTCGCAGCCGCTGACCGAACGCCTGATGCAGGTCGTAGCAGCGGGCCTGGATGTCGCCGTATATATCCCGCTCATTTTCATGCAACAGACTGATCGCCTCAGACGCTGCAATATCGAGCATGCGGCCCATCCGGTCAATCACTTCAGCACGGCAGTCTGCAGCGCTTTGCCCTTCTGGCAGGTAAAAACTGAAGATACGCAGATTATCCGAGCCAAAAGTATGAGCGTGATCGCACAAGCGCCGGGTCATTTCCGCAACGGGCTCAAATGACTCATTAAGTGGTGTTTTACCAAGAGGTGTTCCCAGACAGGAAACGCCAATGCCGGCATCCCGCAACTGACAGGCAGCTTCCTTGGCCTGTTCCTGAGTCATTGACCCGATATTGACACCGTTCACCTGTCTTAATTCTACAAAATGCATTTGGCTGGCCTGCAGCGCTTTGATCTGCTCTGTCAGGTTGACGGCAGCCTCATCTGCGAAACCGGTTAAAATCAATTGTGCCATTTGTTCCTCCTCCTGGCATAAGCCCTTTGCTTCATTGTCATTTTATCGTTATACTTACGCATGATGAATGGCAAAATTGCCTATCATCTTTGCAGATCTTGCGCTTCAGGAGGCGCAATGGAAACACGGGAGGAAGAGCCATGCCAATCCTGGCCCAGATAAACCGTTCTCATCTTTTCTACCACCATTCCATTGACGAGAAGCCGGATTCCGGGACGCGTCACTGCCATGCTCTGTATGAAATCTATTATTTCATCAGCGGTTCAGGCGAGTATTATGTTGAAGGCAGCCGTGTCCATTTGCGACCGTACACCCTGATCCTTATGAAACCTGCAGCCTATCATTATTTTCATGTGACAGGCGATAGCCCGTATGAACGTTGCGCATTACATTTCCATCCGGATGTGCTGCCGGTTTCCGATCGGGACCTGCTGCTGGCTGCTTTCAAAAAAAACAACGGCGACCAGAATGGCCCGTCAGTTCTGGCAGTAGCGAAACAGTCAGAGCTGCTTTCCGCATTCAAACGGATAGATCGCGCTTGCCTTCTTCCCGAAGACGAGCGACGCCTCATGAGCCAGGCGATACTGGCTGAGATGCTCACACTGATTGTCGGCTGCCGCAGACGTCCCTGTCAGTCGGAGGAACCTGTACATATGATCACACGCACCCTGGTCAGCGATATTATCGAATATCTCAATGCGCATCTGGCTGAACGCCTGACACTGGACAGTCTTGCTGCATCATTTTTTGTCAGCAAATACCACCTGTGCCGTACCTTTAAAAGGGCAACTGGTGCTACTGTTCTGGAATATCTGACGCAGAAACGGATCCTGCAGGCCAGAGAACTGCTGGAGCAAGGCTTGTCACCTTCTCTGGTCGCCGGTCAGTGCGGCTTTTCCGATTATTCAACCTTTTACAGGGCATACCGCCAGTTATCCGGATGCGCTCCCAGCCAGACCCTGGTCAGACAGACTGCTCCTTGATCTGCAACAAAGACAGAACAGGATACCCTTGCAGGCGGTCCCGACCACCCAGCCCCAGTAGCTCAATAAAGAAAACCACGCCAGCGACGTGACCGCCCAGCGCTTCAACCAGCTGGCAATTAGCCAGAGCGGTTCCGCCTGTCGCCAGAAGATCGTCGACAACCAGAACCCGCATACCGGGTTCAACAGCGTCTTTATGCAGCTCCAGCTTATCTTTGCCGTATTCTAATGAGTACTCTGCCTTAATGGTCTCTGATGGCAGCTTACCTGGTTTACGCACCGGGGCGAACCCTTTACCGGTGGCATAGGCAAGAGGCGCGCCTAAGATGAAGCCGCGTGATTCGGCACCTATGATCAAATCAAAATCAATGTCTTTTATCATCGCCGCCATCTGGTCAATGGTTTCGCGAAAAGCGTCCGCTTTTTTCAGGACAGTTGTGATATCAATAAAATCAACACCCTTGCGGGGAAAATCAGGGATATGCCTTAGCTCTTTTGCCAGATCCATGTCTGTTGCCTCCTGCACACATTCGGTCTGCCCGAGGGGCACCACCTTTTATTATACCGATTTTCTGCCATCGTGTACAATATTATGCACAGGAAAAACCTAACCAACAAGCCAGGCAATAACCACCGGCCGCTTCTTACCAGATCATCAGGCTGGTGAAAAACTCTGTGAGATAACCTGTTCACCCAAGCGGGTAAAGACGCTTTCCATAAGCTGATGCCCTTCTTCGTTCGGATGGATGCCATCAGAGCAGAGAAAGCGCTGGCAGTGTCCCTGTGCCAGAAAAGCTTCCCGGACCGGTGCGTACAGGCAGCGTAGACGGGCAGTTAGGCGGGTGATGGATAGTGAGTACCA
>JAAYLM010000514.1 GCA_012521915.1 Oscillospiraceae bacterium
ATGGCTTGCTGTTTTCCATTCAGTGTCCGCTTTCTGCAATGCGGGTTTTGACCTGATCGGAATCAGAGCGCCGTCTTCATCATTGATAACATTCTATGACGATCCGCTGGTTGTCCTTACCATCGCAGTTCTGATCGTAATTGGGGGCGTTGGTTTTGTTGTTTGGAATGATCTGGTAGAAAGCCGGTTTTGTCCCATGAAACTGCGGCTCCATACCCGTGCGGTATTAGCATCAACGTTAATACTACTGATTTCCGGAATCATGGTATTTTTGCTAAGCGTCTTGTTTGCTGCAGTCTTGACCAGTAGCCGCATATGGGCAGTCAGCTCGGCTCTTCTTTGTGCACTTCTGTTTAATTACCTGTTCACTGAACCCCGTTTTTCATTTTTCATATACAGTACAAACGACCTGATGCTGCTCCTGTTTTTTTCAGGTACAGGTATCGTGTCAGGTACGGTAGCATCACGTTTGCAAAGTGAAAAGAAGCTGGCAAGCCAAAACGAACGTACAGCTAAAATCCTGTATCAGATAGCATCAGGATTTCTATCAGTCAGCGGCAGAGAAAGCCTGCTGAATAAGGCGGAAGCGCTTGTCCGGGCGCATACAGGAATGAACTGTAGCATCCATTTGGGGCAAAAGGATACCGGAAAAGGGTTTGAAATCAACGGTGGCACAGGGACACTTGGTATACTGGAACTTGAAGATGGAAAACCGGAAGGTCAGAAACTTCTGATTATTCAAGCTGTTAGCACACAACTTGGTATTGCAATGGAAAGAGAAGCACTTGTAGCAGACCGTGAAAAAATACGTCTTGCCATGGAACGTGAACAGCAGCGAGGTATGCTTTTGCGCTCAGTTGCTCACGACCTTAGAAGCCCACTCACAGCTCTTTCTGGTGCCGGTACTCTGCTTGCCGATAGATACGATGAGCTTACCGATTCTGAAAGAAGAAAATTAGCTGTTAATATAAGTGAGGAAATGGTGTGGCTGTCTGATCTGGTAGAAAATGTCCTCAGTATGACCCGTATCAGCGAAAGGAAAATAGTTCTGCACAAGCAGGATGAAGTGATCGACGATGTCATTACTGAAGCTGTAAAGCATACAGAAAGGTTGCTTCGCGAACGTAACTTTCAGGTTATTTTACCGGATGAGGTCGTAACAGCACCGATGGATGGTAAACTAATATCACAGGTGGTCATCAATTTATTGGATAATGCAGTCCGTCATACACCTCCGGATAGCGATATAAAGCTGATGATTGAAGCAGGGAAAATCTTAACCATTTCGGTGGCAGACACAGGTGATGGTATCCCAGCAGAAATCTGCAGCCAGCTATTTGATCGATTCGCGCCACAGGATAATGATATTGTAGATGGACATCACGGTATGGGGTTAGGTCTTTCGATTTGCAAGACTATTGTGGAAGCTCATGGTGGAACCCTTACAGTGTCTGACAATTCACCAAAAGGCTCAATTTTGAGCTTCACGATACCCATGGAGGAATGATATGAATGGCAAGCTTACTATTCTCGTCATTGAGGATGACAAATATATTTCTCACTTTATCAACATATCCCTAAAAAACGAAAACTATAACGTCATCATGGCGAGTACTGCCGCTGAAGGGTTGTTTCTGTTCTCATCCCATCAGCCTGATATCCTCCTGTTGGATCTTGGCTTGCCGGATCGGGACGGGACTGACTTGTTGCGGGAAATTCGAACTTTTTCTGACGTACCCGTTCTCATAGTTTCGGCACGCGGGCAAGAAAAAGAAAAAATAGCAGCGCTTGATTATGGTGCTAATGACTATATTACCAAACCTTTTCACATGGGCGAGCTCCTTGCCCGTATTCGCGTCGCTGAGCGTACTTTGCTGAAAGCTCAGACAGATAAAGGCGATGATACCTTTACCTGTGATTGGCTGATGGTAGATTATGTGAAACGCAGAGTATTTGTTGCGGAAAACGAAATCCATCTTACACCGACAGAATACAAAACACTTCTGCTTTTAATCGCCAATAGGAGAAAGGTATTAACACATAATTTCATCATCCGGCAAGTTTGGGGCTATGAGGGCGGTGACAGTAAAAGTGTACGTGTTTTTATGGCGAACCTGCGCCGAAAGCTGGAAAAAGATACGACTCATCCGCGATTCATTTTGACAGAGGTCGGTGTTGGCTACCGCTTTGCTGATGAATGAAACAGAACGGGGGAGAGGCTATGGGACCGGTTGTCTTGCTTTGGTTTGATGTGGAGGACTACATCAATAAAGAATCGGATGATGCTTTGCATGCTTTACTGAAGATGATGGCAGCTTAAGGTGTGCGGGGCACGTTCAAACTTGTTGGTGAGAAAATACGGGTTCTGGAAGAGCGGGGCCGTCAGGATATTCTGGAAGCGCTCAAGCAACAGGGGATCGGATACCATACGGATCTGCACAGTCAGCATCCAACGGTCAGTGAATATTGTGAACCTCTGGGTTTCTCTGACGGCGCGGCTCTGTTTGAGCAGCGGGAGGTACGCGGCCTGGAGGATCTGCGCCGAATCTTGCCTGAACCCGTTTAGACATATGGTCAACCTGGCTCCTCATGGGCTGCGCAGGCTTGCGCTGTTTTGCGCAAGTGGGGGATTCCGACTTATGTTGATCAGATCGATACCATTGATTTGAACAGAGCCCCTTTTTGGTTTTGCGGCATGTTGACTGTGACTTTTATCAGTGGTTCCATGCGCATGAATCTGGATTCGAAAGGGTTGGAGCCGGCAATCCGGCAGTTTGACCAGCTGGTCGAACAGGGTGAACAGCTGATCAGTATTTATTACCACCCCTGCGAATTCGCGACGGTTGAATTCTGGGACGCCCTCAATTATGG
>JAAYLM010000007.1 GCA_012521915.1 Oscillospiraceae bacterium
CTACCGGCCTGACCGTCAAGGGCAACAAAAAGCGGGCTCAGGATCTTCTCCAAGAGGCAAGGAAAACCTTTGTACCTGATATCCCCACTCCAACAGAAGATATGCTCTTTCATGATTTTCTTATTCAGTGGTTGGAGATTGCCAAGAGCACGATTCAGCTTTCGACCTATGCAAGCTATGCTGGAATGTGCAAAGCACCGATCATTCCATATTTTAAGGGAAAGTCAATCAAACTGAATGATCTTAAGCCCAAGGACATTCAAGATTTTTATACGCTACAGCTTAAGCGGGTTAAGGCCAGTACCGTGATACATTATCACTCAGTGATTCATAAAGCGCTGAAGTATGCCGTCAAGATTGATCTGATTCCGGTTAATCCGGCCAGTAAAATAGAACGCCCCAGAATGGAACGTTTTGTTGGAAGTTTCTACGACAGCACGGAAATCAATAGACTTTTTGAAGTGGTACGAGGATTAAATCTTGAACTTCCTGTCCTTTTGGGAGCATTCTATGGATTGCGGAGAAGTGAAATTGTCGGTCTTAAATGGAGTGCCATTGACTTCGAAAACAATAGTTTAGTGATCAGGCATACGGTAACATCTTTTTCGATTGATGGAAAATACCTGATCCATGCGTCGGATTCAACCAAAAACAAATCCAGCATGAGGACCTTGCCCTTGGTTCCCGCTTTCAAAGAGAAACTTGTGATTGCCATGGAACAGCAGAAAATCAATCGGAAGCTCTGTGGAAGGTCGTACAGCAATGACTACCTGGACTACATTTGTGTCAATGAACTGGGTGTCAGGCTTCGTCCAGAATATTTGACGATGGCTTTCCCAAGGCTGTTGGAGAAAAATGGACTGAGAAGGATACGCTTTCACGATCTTCGACATAGCTGCGCTAGCTTACTACTGGCAAACAACGTTCCGATGAAACAGATCCAGGACTGGTTAGGCCATAGTGATTTTTCAACGACGGCCAATATCTACGCTCACTTGGATTACAATTCAAAACTTTCGTCGGCTCAAGCTATGATTGAAGGATTAAATTTTGTCAGTGTCGGAGAAAGCAGATCGAATAATGAGTCATGTACGGATTAGAATAGTAAAAAAACAAGTCTTTTCTGCACACAAGCAGAAAAAAGCGGTTCCCCTCAAACTGAGGAAAACCGCGGGTTTTCTGGCGGAGAAGGAGGGATTTGAACCCTCGCGACGGCTCTAAACCGTCCTACTGCATTTCGAGTGCAGACCCTTCAGCCACTTGGGTACTTCTCCGTGTTATATCTCCAAACATCAGGTCTCATATATCCCTCGGAAAAAGGAGAGAACTGATGGAGAGAACTTGGGGTATTAAGTTGTCAAGGCGACTCAGCAAAGCGAGTCATATCAATGGTTTGAAGTTTTAGGCTTCCAGATATCGCATTCGGTTTCGAGTCTTATGGGCATCGTATACTTTTCGGGTCTTTTCGTATCACTTTCTGGTCGTTTCATCTGCGCTTGGAAGTCCCATGATTACTGGATTTTCGGGTCGTTCACCCCCCTAAACGCCGAATTTTCAACGGGTTCGAATGAAATCGAAAAATGCGTGAAATTCGGGTATTTAGGGTAGAACTCAGGGTAGAACTGGTAGAACAAAGGTAGAACTCATAGCGTACGCAGGGCAGTCTGTCACCGAAATAATTTTGAGGTGTACAGCTATGAAAAATGAATCGATCAATTGGGACGAGATCCCGGACGTTATCACAAAGGAACATCTCAGGGTGTTGTGCCATATCAGCAAATCTACCGCGCTGTATCTTCTGCAAAGCGGAAAGATTCCCTGCATGTATACCGGCAAGAAAACCCGATGCTATAAGATCCTGAAGAAGGAAGTTATGGCCTACATGGCAGATCGGGAAGAATTCCCTGAATACTATAAAGCAGCTGAAGGTTGGTATGCGAACAGAGCTTGGAATATCAAGCTCACTTCTTCTCTGCCAGAGATCAGAGAGGATCTGCACGAATACTATGCCCATCTTCTCCGAAGCTACCCAGATGTACTCGACAATAAAACTATAAGCGAACTTACCGGTTATGGCAAGAATGCGATTAATAACTGGTGCCTGAAGGAACACTTACAAAGCTTCACGGTCAAAGCGCGGCATATGATACCCAAGGTGTACCTGATCGACTTCTTTTGCTCCCAATATTTTCGCACCATCGTACGCAAGAGCGAATGGCATGTCAAGACGCTGAAGGCATATCCGAATTGGAAATATAGGAGTAAAATGCAGTCGTCGAGAAAAAGGTGAATAATAACGAGTAGCCCGCCACGGCAGTTTATCGTGACGGGCTCTTTTGCCTCAAGATTATTTCACTTTGTAAAAACAAATGCACGAATCTGTATTTATTATTGCTTTTCGGAGCAATATGTGTTAAACTATTCTTGAGTATTTTGCTCTTTAAAATATTGTTTGACGGGAGTTGAGAAGCGAAGTGCTTTTATGGACAATTCAACACGAGACGGTATATAAAGCACTTCTGAAAAGTGGCTTTTTTGTGCCAGATGGCACTCATGGTTTCATGAAGGAAGATTTTCAGCATGCATACGACTGGCTTTGCGGACAAATGAGATTGAGGCTTCCGAACACTCCCGAAAACGCAAAGTATCCGATTTGGGCATGGTATCAATGGGAAGGAACAAGAAAACGGCCGGATATGAGAACCTCGCATAAAGTGCTATCGCCATCCGGAACGCCTATTGTTTTTCTCACATTAGAAGTCCCTGATGATGAAGTATTACTATCGGATTTTGACATGTGGCACAGCACGCTTGGCAATCATTATCTCGCTTTGACTGAAGAGGAAGATAACGCAATTGGCGAAAACGCGACTTCCCAGCAAAAACGCAAAAGCTGGGAACATATTTTTAATCTTGACATTGATAGCGATTATTGCACTTATCCGATTAACCAGATATCAATCCAAGCAACATTTTGGATTCTTAAAAAGGAATACGTTAAAAAGGTTGAGTTTTTCATTTCGAAGTGAATTATGCTAAGGAGGTCGCCAAATGGACTTTTATATTATGAACCGCGATATAGTTGTAGCCAAATGGGAAAACCGGCAGTTTACGTTGCTTAAAAAAGAGCTTGCTCCGCTTTATCTTGTGAATACAGGAAATGTAGAGCATTGGCTCGAAACGCGTGCGATTGATGAGCATCGTGCTAATTCACGCCTACTTAAAAAGGCATTGCGATTGACCGAGCGAGATGATATTTCCACCGTTATCAGCGTCAATGCCGTCACCATAACCGACAACTATTGGATCAAGCCGCTGGATAGCGATTTGGCCTATGACGATGTGCGTTTTGATAACGATTATTTTGCTAATCTTGCCTTGCGCGGTGGATACGACAGCTTTAATAAGGCCGCAAACAGCAAGCGCAGCCGCACACCGGAGCTTACCAACATTGGTAGCTTTGAAAAGTGTTGGAAACTCAAAGACGGCGAATGGTGGATGCACAAAACAGCCGACCATAATCAGCAGTTTTCTGAGATATTTGTCTATGAACTGGGAAAGCATCTCGGTTTTAATATGGCCGGATATGAGCGTGGAGACAAATGCGTGAAAACAAAAGATTTCACCGATAACGCTGCCGTTAATTTTGAATCAGCGTACGGCTTTATGAATGACAATGAGGACTATATCGATGTGGTAAAAAAGCTACGGGAAATTGCACCGCATACAATTCCTGATTATGTAAGAATGATATTCTTGGATACGATTGTCGCTAATCCAGATCGTCATACGAATAACTTCGGATTGCTGCGTAATGTGAAGACCGGAAAAATTCTATCACTTGCCCCCAATTTTGATAATAATATGGCGCTCATTTCCAGAGGTTACCCGAAAAACATCGAACGTAAAAATGATGCCCTGGTAAGATTCTTCAATCAACTGCTTGCGTTTGATCCATCATTGAAAAAATATATACCGAACTTAACTGAACAGGACATCCGTATGGTGCTAAAGCAAGTCAATATGAAAGTGAAATCAGATATCATTGTCCGTTTTGTTTTGAACGGATACAATCAGATTGCGAGGGATAAGTAATGGCCGTAAGTTATAAGAAGCTTTGGAAGCTGCTCATAGACAAAGATATGAAGAAAAAAGACTTGCGAGAGGCTGCCAATATAAGCCCATCACTGATTGCAAAAATGGGCAGAAATGAAAATGTCACGACCGAGGTTCTGTCCCGCATTTGTACTGCTCTCAAGTGCGATATCGGCGACATTATGGAAATGGTACCGGATGAGATGGAGGACTCGCATTGATCTATATAACCGGTGACACACATGGCGATTTCGAACGATATATAGCTTTCTCAGAGAAAACAGAGCCGACCGCAGAAGATACAATGATCATACTCGGTGATGCCGGATTAAATTATTACAGCAATGACCGGGATAGTATGCGAAAGTCTTTTGTGAACAGCTTCCCTTTTACTACATTCTGCATTCACGGAAACCATGAAATGCGCCCGGCGGATGTTGACTCATATAAAACAAAAGAATATTGCGGCGGAACAGTTTGGTATGAAGACAAATACCCGAACATCCTGTTTGCCAAAGACGGTGAAATCTATAACTTTGCCGGATATAACTGCATCATAATCGGCGGTGCTTACAGTGTGGACAAGTATTACCGCCTTGCCCGTGGCTGGCAATGGTTTGACACAGAGCAGCCGACTGATGAAATTAAA
>JAAYLM010000088.1 GCA_012521915.1 Oscillospiraceae bacterium
AACACCAAGCCGGTTATGTTTATTTGGCGAGCATCAGGATTATCTGGGGCGTGAAGTGGGCGCTGTAGCTATTGACCTGCGCTTTTACGCTCGGGTCCGCGAACGCGGCGACCAGGTCATCCGCATAGATATCCGCGACAGCAGCCTGGACCGCCTGGATTCAGTTAACGATAATATGCTGTACGAAACTTTTTTCATTGATCTTAACCAGCCCATCGTTTATGAAAACAAGCGGGATTATTTGCGCAGCAGCGTCCGGATTTTGCAAAAGCATGGTTATAAACTGAAAGGTGTCGATGTACGCCTGGATTCTGAAATACCGATTGGCAAGGGCATGTGCTCATCCAGGACCATGATCGTGGTTTTGATCAAGGCCTTGCTCAGCAGTATTGACCACCCTCATCAGGATGAGCCGCGCAGGATCGCTGAACTGGCTTTTCAGGCAGAAGTCACAGAATTCAATGAACCTGGCGGTCGCATGGACCACTATACATCAGCACTTGGTGGTATGGTGCATCTTGATTTCTCTGGTGATTTTTCCATTGCTCCTCTGGATGTAAACCTGCCCGGGTGTTTTATCCTTTTCGATTCGCTGGAGCAAAAGGACACCACCCATGTTTTGGCTGAATCCAAGATCCCGACACAGGAAGCACTCGCGCTGCTGGCCGGGCAGGAGATCACGAGTATACGGGATTTCATTGACGCGGAAGGCAACCAAAGACCGGATCGCATGGCCTTGTTGGAACAGCTGGGTCCGCGCCATCATCGCAAACTGCTGGCCAATATCGAAAATTACGCGATCCTCAAACAAGGTCTGGCTGCGCTGCAGGCACCCTCAGTCGATCCAATTGCCCTGGGCAGACTGATTAGCGAGCATCACGCCAGGCTACGCGATGGTCTTGGCATTTCAACTACGACGATTGAACGTATACTTGACACCGCGCTTCAGGCAGGCGCCTGGGGAGGAAAAGTCAACGGTTCCGGCGGTGGCGGCTGCTGTTATGTCTTTGCCGACACAGAAAAAGCCGATCAGATCATGGCTGCTGTTTTGGCTTTAGGCTATCCTGCCCGTCTGTTGCACCCTGATAGCGGGGTCAAACGCTGTGACGGCTGACCTGTGGCTACTGCTGACCTCAGGATAAACCAGTGAAAGGAAAAATCACATGAATCAGCGTCATACTCATGTCAATCCTGTTGATGATCTGAAAATCGTTGTCCTTGCTGCCGGAAAAGGAAAAAGGCTCCAGTCAGAAAGCGTGGACTTGCCCAAGGTTTTGCGAAAGGCCGCTGACCGGCCATTACTGGACTGGGTGCTGGATCATGTCGCGTTTGTAGAAGCGTCCAATATTATCATTGTGGTTGGCTTCCAGGCAGAAAAAGTTCGTGAAGCCATGGGGCCTGCCTACCGCTATGTGCTTCAGGAGAAACAGCTGGGTACAGGCCATGCCGTAGCAGTCGCCAAACCTTTGCTGGAAAGTTTCAGCGGCGATGTGCTGGTCGTCTATGGCGATATGCCATTGCTGAAGACCGAGACCTATCACGAGCTGGTGCTGAAACATCAGGCAGGACATGCTGACTGCACCATGCTGACCGCCTACACTGAGGAGCCCCCGGCCTATGGCCGTATTATCCGGGACCAGGATGGCAGTTTCGCAGGCATTGTTGAAGAAAAAGACTGCACAGCCGAACAGCGCCTCATCAAAGAAGTGAATCCGGGCGTCTATGTTTTCCGTTGCGAAGCGCTGCTACAGGCACTGGATGGCTTGAGCAACAACAATGCCCAGGGTGAATATTACCTGACGGATGTTCCGCTGATCATGCGCCAGAACGGGAAACGGATCGATACCGTAACCATCCATGATGACATCCAAATTCTTGGTGTCAACACGCCGGAGGATCTGGAACGCAGTGAGCGTTTACTGAAAGGGGAATCACGATGATTCAGTTTGGCACCGGCGGCTGGCGAGCCATTATCGCCGATGAGTTCACCAAGGCGAATATCCGACTGCTCTGCCAGGGCTTGGCGGACATGATGAGAGAAGAAGATGTTGTCGAGCGGGGGATTATTATCGGATACGACCGCAGGTTTCTTTCTAAAGAATCTGCAGAGTGGGCAGCAGAGGTATTGGCCGGCAATGGGATAGCATGCCGGATCATCAACCAGGAAGCGCCGACGCCTTTGATCATGTTCACGGTTAAGCGGCAGGGAACTGCTTATGGCCTGGCGATAACAGCCAGCCATAATCCGGCACATTATAATGGCATCAAGCTGTTTACCAGCGGTGGTCGCGATGCCGAGGAAGCCGTGACCAGGAAGCTGGAAAATCATATCAGCCAGGTGCAGCCGGAAATGATCAAGGCCATCGCCTTGCCACTCGCTGAGCGGCAGGGGCTGGTTGTACGGATCAACCCGTTCAACCAGTATATTGATACGATCATTTCCTCGGGTAATATGGATGCCATTCGGGGACGTAATTTGAAGGTCGCACTGGATCCGATGTTTGGGGTGTCCCGCACCAGTCTGCAGACCATCCTGATGACAGCCCGCTGCGAAGTTGAAGTGATCCATGAGCGGCGGGACACCCTGTTTGGTGGACGGTTGCCGTCACCTAATGTTGAGACACTGAACGCGCTTAAGCAAGTTGTTCTGGAGCATCAATGTGATCTGGGCATTGCGACAGACGGTGACGCTGACCGTTTGGGGATTATTGATGATAAAGGACGTTTTCTACACCCCAATCAGATCCTTGTTCTGCTCTACCACTACCTGGTCGCCCGCAAAGGATGGCGCGGGCCTTGTGTCCGCAACCTCGCAACCACCCATATGCTGGATCGCATCGCAGCCTATTTTGGCGAAACTTGTTATGAAGTGCCTGTTGGTTTTAAACATGTATCCTCAAAAATGCAGGAGACAGGCGCGGTCATTGGAGGAGAATCTTCCGGTGGACTGACTGTTCGCGGCCATATTCCTGGTAAAGATGGTATCTACGCTGCCTCGCTTCTTGTTGAAATGCTGGCCGTGACGGGAGACAGCCTCTCCGACCTTTATCAGAACATCACCGCCCAATTTGGTGAGCTCTTTATGACAGAGTCTGATTACCGTTTTACAGAAGAGACGAAGAAAACCATACTTCAGCAGCTGATGGTTGATAAGAATTTGCCTGCTTTCACTGAAAAGGTGGAAAAAGTAAGTTGGTCGGATGGCTGCAAAGTATATTTTGAAAACGGTGGCTGGATCATTGCCCGCTTTTCCGGTACAGAACCGCTTTTGCGTATTTTCTGTGAGATGTCCACTCTGGCACAGGCAGAAAAGACAGCCGGTCTGCTGGCTGGCCATTTAGGTCTGTCCGCAGGGTAACCATTGCTTTGTAAAAGAAAAAGGGCTGTCGTAAAATCATTCCGGTTTTGCGGCAGCCTTCTTTATATTTTACATATGGCAGTGCTTGGAATGGTCTTTCAGCTGTTGTGTGGCGCTGGTGCCGCACCCGCATCCTCGTCTGCTGCTGCCTGTGCGGCCATTATCGCGTAAACATCACCAATGATCCCTAAAGCTTCATCCAGCTGCTCGTTGGTATGGGTGGCCGTGTAACTGGTGCGCAGCAGACAGGAGTCCTGGGGGACAGCGGGGGGGAATACCGGGTTGACATAGATACCGCGCTCCAGGAGCAATTTGGCCGTAATCAGTGTCTGCATTTCTGTTCCGGTCAGGATCGGCAGGATCGGCACAAGATCGTTACCACTTTCATGGAGCCGGACATGAGGCAGCTTTTTCAGCCCGCGCTTCATATAGGCAGCGATTTCATTCAGCCGCCGGACACGCTGTGGTTCTTCATCAAGTATGCGCAGCGCTTCTCTGGCTGCGGCTATCTGCGCAGGCGGTATGCTGGCGCTGAAAATAAAAGGTCGTGCTGTGTGTTTGATGTAATGGATGATCTGAGCGTCTCCGACAACACAACCACCCAGTGATGCAAGCGTCTTGGAAAAGGTGTTCATAATCAGGTCAACTTCATTGGTTAATCCGAAATATTCTGCGGTACCACGGCCTTTTTCACCGAGTACACCAATGGCATGGGCATCGTCAACCATAATGCGGGCGCCATAGCGGCGGGCCAGCCTGACAATAGACGGAAGATCACATATTTCTCCCTCCATGCTGAAAACGCCATCTGTCACAATCAGAATACCAGCCTTTTCGTCAGCTGAGCAGTGTTCCAGCAGGCGCTCAAGGTCGCACATATCATTGTGCTTATATTTGATCGTCCTGGCAAAACTGAGGCGTGTCCCGTCAACGATACTGGCATGGTTCATGGCATCGGACAGAATATAGTCACCTCGTGCCGTAACCGCTGATATGATGGAAAGGTTGGACTGGAAACCGGTTGAAAAGATCAGGGCATCTTCTTTCTGCAGAAAGCTGGCCAGCGCCTGTTCCAATTCAACATGAATGTCCAGCGTACCGTTCAGGAAACGTGAGCCTGAACAGCCGGAGCCATATTTCTCAATTGCTTTGATGGCTGCTGCTTTAACCCGCGGATCAGCTGTCAGGCCGAGGTAGTTGTTGGATCCCAACATGATTGTGCGGCGGCCTTCCATCATGACCACAGTATCCTGACCTGAAGTCAGCATATGAAAAAAGGGATACACACCCAAGTCCATCACTTCTCTGGCCCGTGTGTAATCCCAGCATTTTTGAAAAAGATCCATCAGCCCACGCTCCTTGTCGGTTCATTTCCTTTGATTGTCAATGTTTTTACATCGTGTTCATCATATCACACGCCGCAACACTTGGAAAGTGCCGGACAAGTGTGCAGAAAATAAGAAAGGGGTGCGGTTTTCTACTTGTCTGTTAAAATAAAAACATACACCGGCCTGCTTGTAAAGCAGAACTACAGGTATTGATGAAAGTGTGGTGTCCTTATGCGTGCGACTGTTGATGGCGATTTGTGTATTGGTTGTGGCTTATGTGCCGAAATCTGTCCGGAAGTATTTATTATGAATGACGAGGCGATTGCTGAAGTGATTGCAGATCCTGTACCGTCTGAAGCTGCAGAAAAAGCCAGAGAGGCTGCAGCTTCCTGCCCTGTTGAAGCTATAACCATCGACGAGCAGGCTGATTGACAGAACGGCCTTGTCAGCTGTCAGTCTGCCTGGCCTCTGAGTGGCGTGGTTGGCAGGAGGGACACCAGGTGGTTGTCCGTCCTGCCAACCGGGTTTTTAGCAGTGTCTGGCCGCAATGCCGGCAGGGAAGGCCGGCCCGGCCATAGACATTCAGACAGTTTTGAAAGCGGCCTTCCCGGCTCCAGCCATCGACATAATTCCGTAATGTGGTGCCGCACTCGGCTATCGCTTGCTGCAGTACCTGGGGAATAGCCGTAGCCAGCTGGCTTATCTGGTTGTCGCCAAGGGTGCCTGCCCGCTGCTGCGGTGGCAAGCCGGCTGCGTATAGAATTTCATCAGCATAGATATTTCCGATACCGGCGATGACTGACTGGTTGAGCAAGGCTGCCTTCAAAGTCAGCGCCGGATGTTTTTTCAGCTGCTTTTTCAGCGTTTCTTTTGCCAAAGGCGGATCAACCGGTTCGGGACCCAGTTTGTCCATGTCCGTCGGCAGCTGTGAAGAATCAGACACCCGCCGCAGCCACATACGGCCAAACCGCCTGGTGTCTTGAAAAATGAGCAGGGTGCGCTGAAGATCAACGGACTGGAGGACAAGGCGCACATGGGTATGCTTGGGTAAAGGATCCTCAAAGCGATGTATCAGCAAGCGGCCAGTCATCCGCAGATGAACAAGCAGCCAGAGGCTTGGCCGATTGCCTTCCTGGAGCAAAAACAAAAGATATTTGCCACGACGCCTGATATCTGTCACTGTTTTGCCGATGAGCTGTTCGCAGTCTTCAACGGACATGACTTCGTTTGCGCTTGCCTCGGCCTGCAGTATCGTTCTGCCGGTTACAGCCGGCCAGAGTGTTTTTCGTATTGTTTCAACTTCAGGCAATTCAGGCATGACAGAACTCCTTTTCGCGGTATAATAGATGCGGATGAGCAAGTTGACTCAACCGCTAGACCACGCAGGGAGGTCCTATGGCCAGATGCAAATGCTGCCAGACCAGAGGGTTCATGATCGAGACAGATGTCAACGGTCTTTGTTCATCCTGCGCACCCTACTATTATCTAACATTACCAGATGATTTAAAAGAGCTGGATAAAGCCATACGTGCCCTGGAGCACATCAACAATCCAGAAGCGGCGGCAGGCCGGATCGCCATGGCTGAGGATATTCTGCAGCGTATGCAGCCCTATGTGGATGCCGGTCTGGTCGATCTGCCTATGCCCTGGCCTGAATTGATGCGTTGGCTTTACGAACAAAAAGAACGATGGGAAAATGAGGCATGAACACGCTGCTTAAGCAGTCTTGCAAAAGGACGACAGACTGCGTTTCCGCAGATCAGTCGTGAGGAGAAGCCAATATGCCTGTCAGTCGACAAACACATCTTCTGGCTGCCTGCCTCTTTTCCCTGATGTCTGCCTATGCTTTCTGGATGGCCGGAGCAGTGCATCAATGGCGTCTTTTTGCCTGGCTGACGGCTGTTGTCGCCTGTGGGGCCTGGGTCTTTTATATCCGCGCCCGTATTCGTGATATGAAGCATGGCCAGAATGCCTGTGATTTGGAACAGCTTCCCGATTTTCCGGAAGGGCAAGCCCGGCTGATCAACAGTGGACGGCTGCCCAACCGTTTTCATCCTTATCTTGAGCTTCGTGAATTTGAGACCTGCCACTTCTTTGTCATGAGCAGTCGTCTGTTGTTTCAGGCCTTGCCGGAAAACCTCCAGCTTGACCCGACGCGTCTGGCTGTTCGTTTTTCCGGAGGCCAGTACTATTACATTGTAAAGCCACAGGAGATTCTGCTTCCGGCCCAACTGGACGAAACGAGCAGCGGCGAGCTGGTAATCACCAATCAACGTATCCTATTCCTGGCAGATGTGAATGGCTTTGAAGTACCTCTGCAAAGCCTTAAGCTTCTTGACTGCAGTGCCCATCTGGTTGATTTCCAGGTCAAAAACAAACGTTATACCATCCAGACAGACGCAGCCTGCTATGCAGAAAAAGTCCTGATGCTCCTGCTCCACCCCAAAAACGATCTCTGAACGGTCAGGCCTTATCCAGATCAGCCAGCCAGAGTGTGACAGTGGCGTCACTCGGCATACGCCAGTCGCCTCGAGGCGATAAGGCTACACTGCCGACTTTGGGTCCATCCGGCAGGCAGGACCGTTTAAACTGCTGCGAGAAAAAGCGTTTCAGGAAAACCATGAGCCAACCCTTGATTACGGGCAGATCATATTGCCCGGCAAAGGCTAAAGATGCCAGACGAAGTATTTTTCTGGGCGTGAAACCGCGGCGAACCAAATGGTACAGGAAAAAGTCATGAAGCTCATAGGGTCCGACGATCTGTTCTGTTTTTTGAGCGATTTCGCCGTTGCTGGGAGGCAGCAGTTCAGGGCTGACCGGCGTGTCCACAATGTCAAGCAGCAAATCCCGCAATTCAGATGGGCTTGTTTCGGCAGCGTGACGCACCAGGTGACGAATCAGCGTTTTAGGCACTGAACTATTGACCGCGTACATGGACATGTGATCGCCATTGTAGGTGGCCCAGCCCAGAGCCAGCTCAGACAAATCACCCGTGCCGATAACCAGACCGTTGATCTGGTTGGCTAGATCCATCAGGGTCTGGGTCCGTTCCCTGGCTTGGGCGTTTTCGTAGGTTGTGTCATGGTTGTCCGCCTGATGGCCAATGTCGGCAAAATGCTGCAGTACCGCTTCCCTGATGGATATTTCTTTAGAGTCTGAGTGGAGCAGCCTGGCCAAGTTCAAAGCATTCTGATAGGTCCGGTCTGTCGTGCCGAAACCGGGCATGGTCACAGCGAGAATGCCCTTCCTGTCCAGTTGCAGCGCATCAAACGCACGCACGGTCACCAGATAGGCCAGCGTGGAGTCGAGTCCTCCCGACAGGCCTACAACAGCATGGCTCACGCCGGTATGCGCAAGCCGTTTACGCAAGCCCTGGGTCTGCAACGTTAAAATCTCTTCGCAGCGCGCGTCAAGCGCTGCTTTCTGGTCAGGAACAAACGGCAGGGGTTTAACCAGGCGTGTCAAGGATAGTGTTCGCAACGGAAGATCAAAACCAACACGCCGATAGGGTTTCTGCTGTGCAGGGTCAGACCGGAATGTATTTATTTTTCTGCGCTCGATTTGCAGTAGCTGGATATCAAGATCTGCTGTGGTCAGGCCAGTGCTGAACAATTCAGATTCAGCCAGCTTTCGCCCATTTTCAAAGATCAGGTTATGACCGGAAAAAACAAGATCCGTTGTTGACTCCCCTTCGCCAGCGTCAGCATACAGATACGCGCAAACAAGGCGTGCGCTGTGGCTTGCGACAAGCAGACGCCGGAAATCCTCTTTTGTCAGGGTTTCATTGCTGGCAGAAAGATTGCAGCATACGGTTGCTCCGGCCAGCGCAGATGAAGTGGAAGGTGACTGCGGTACCCAGAGGTCTTCGCAAATTTCGACCGAAAAGCAAAAGTCAGGTATCTCTTGACACTGGAAAAGCAAGTCGACGCCAAAAGGAACAGAGTGTCCCGACATCTCACAGGACAGACCTGCTGTACGGGACCAACCGCCAGGTGAGAAGTGACGCATTTCATAGAATTCACCATAATTGGGAATATGTGTTTTGGGAACCAGGCCAAGGATCCGGCCCAGCTGAAAAACAGCAGCGACATTAAAGAGATCCTGTCCTGCCGCCCAGGGAAGACCGACAACGGAGACAATATCGAGGTCAGCTGTTTGCCTGGCGAGATCAGACAAGGCAGCCCTGGCACCTGCAAGCAAGGCCTGACTGCCGAACAGGTCGGCACAGGTATAACCGGTCAAGCACAATTCCGGAAATACAACCAAGCTGGCACCCAGGCTCGCGGCTTCCTTGATCTGTCTAAGGATCTGGCTGCTGTTGAAAGCCACATCTGCGACTTTTATTGGTGGTGTAGCGACTGCGACGCGTAAAAAACCGTCCTGCATATTTTTATCCTCTGCTTCCCGGATGACTTTTCGGCGAAACCATATCGATCGCCGCAGCTCAATTGTACCATAGAAGCCATCAATCAGCTTATCGATCATCTGTTGAATCATAGGCTGACCTCGCATGTTTTTGCCCGGACCAGAGCATCATGACTGGTACATTTATGACCTGAAGTATTGATTGTATGAAACAGCTTTTCCTTCATGAACAGCGGGCATCCTTATCTATCGTTGCTGTCTGTCATGCAGATGAAATTTCTTTGGGCCATATCGTTTCATTTGCCGGTGAAAGTGTCGAAAAGATTGTGGAAAATCGAACAAAAAACTTATTATTGTCAAATAATAGTAAATATTTGTACATTATGTAAAGAATTGCATATTATTGTGTTTGATCGATGTGTATAATACTCATAAGGCAGTATACACACGAAACAAGGATAATATTTTTAATAGTTTAGTGAAATTGCATAAAATATAATGGTTTACTGCAGCATATTGCCCATGAAAGTGAACGATCGTCTCAGGTGATGCAGCGAGGATAGAGCTTACTCATGGCATTGACAGAAAAAACAGTTGACATAAATATTGATAACACTGGTCGTGAACAGTCGGTTATCTTGTCCGATAAAGACATACGGATCCTTGATCGAAGATTCAGTGACCCTATTTTCCCAAGCTTAATTCATTCATTTGTATGACTCGTTTTCCGGCCGGGAGCGCTTGCAGTATCTGCATTTCTTCCATCTGCATGGCAGACCAGGTCTAAGCTACAGGCTTCCTGGAGCCGGCAGTTCCTGCTTAATCATGTCGTCATGGTCAAGGCAGTTTGTCGATCAGCTGCCTGCTGCTTACAGATGGGAACCAGAGAAAAAGGCCTTTGGTCTGGAAAATGTACCGGGAATACGACGCTGCTTATTTATCAATGACTACAGGAGGGGAATATGTCTAGGTTAAAAACGGAGACCACACCGCTCATGCTAGGCAGGAAGAGAACGTTTTGGCGTACTTTTGGCCGTGATCTGCGGGAAAACCACTGGCTGTACATCATGTGCCTGCCGGCCATAGCAACGCTTCTTGTGTTCTGCTACCTGCCTATGTTTGGACTGATCATCGCCTTTCAGAAAATGGACTACAAGGTAGGCATTTTCGGCAGCCCCCTGGTCGGGCTGGACAACTTCAAGTTCCTGTTTTCCTCATCGGATGCCTGGGTCATCACGAGGAATACGGTGGCCTACAATATCGTGTTCATCATCCTGGGCATGACCTGCTCCGTATTGTTCGCGCTGATGATCAGCGAGATGACCAACAAGCTGTTCACCAAAACCATGCAGACCATCATTATGATGCCGCACTTTCTGTCATGGGCGGTTGTGGCGATCATCGTCTACGCGTTTTTAGCCCCGACCTACGGGTTTGTGACGAATTACGTCAAGAATTTCGGCATAGAGCGCATCAATTTCTATATGAACCCAAGTTTCTGGCCGCCGTTTCTGGTTTCACTGAATTTGTGGAAGGGGATCGGCTATTCCTCGGTGGTCTATCTGGCCGTGATCACGGGCATCTCACGTGAGTTTTACGAGGCAGCCATGATCGACGGGGCCACAAAGTGGCAGCAGGCGAAATACATCACGATCCCTCATCTGCGGGCGATGGTCTCGATCATGCTGATCATGAGCATCGGCGGCATCTTCCGCGGCGACTTCGGCCTGTTTTTCCTGGTGCCGATGGACAGCGGGCCGCTGTATCCGGTGACGCAGATCATCGATACGTACATCTACCGCGGACTGACCCAGCTGCAGAATCCAAACATGACGGCCGCGGCAGGCATGTACCAATCCATCGTCGGATTTATCCTGGTCCTGATCTCGAACGCGATCGTGAACAAAATCGATCCTGACTACGGCATGTTTTAAGAAGGAGGCGGATGAACATGGCAAAAAGCAACGAATCGTCACTCAACCGGCTGCAATCGATCAGCCCCGTCTGGAACATGCTGTTTTCAGTGTTCCTCATACTCCTGGGGATCACCATTATCGTCCCGCTGATCCTGGTGGTCATCATCTCCTTCACATCAGCCGAAAGCATCGCGTTTAACGGATATTCGTTTTTCCCGTCGAGTTTCACGGCCTATGCCTACCAGAATCTGGCCTACACCGGCACCCAGCTCTTGAACTCCTACCTGATCACAATTTTCTACGCAGTCGCCGGGACATTTCTGACGCTTCTGGTCACCTCGCTGTTTTCCTTCAGCATCGCGCAGCGCAAGTTTCGCGCGCGGCGTGCGCTGACCTTCTTCGCGTTTTTCACGATGCTGTTTTCCGGCGGCCTGGTGCCGGCCTACATCATCAATGTGACCTATCTGCATTTGAACGACACCGTCTGGATCTTTCTCCTGCCAGGCCTGATCAGTGCCTGGTATGCCATCATGCTGCGCACGTTCATCCAGAGCTCAGTGCCTGAGACGCTGTTTGAATCAGCGAAAATCGATGGCGCCAATGACCTTCTGGTTTATTTCCGCATTGCCCTGCCCCTGATGAAGGCAGGCCTTGCGACCATCGGCTTGTTTGTGCTGGTCGGCAAATGGAATGACTGGTTCACCGGCATGCTCTACATCAAGAAAGCAAGCCTCGTGCCTTTGCAGACGCTCTTGCAGCGGATCCAGAACAACCTGCAGTTTATCAAGCAGAACGCAGACTTCGCCTCATCGCCTGAAGGCATGGAGATGCTGCGCAACCTGCCGACGGAAAGCATGCGTATGGCCATCACCGTGATCGTCACCCTGCCGATCCTGTTTGTGTATCCGTATTTCCAGCGGTATTTCATCCAGGGCATTACCATCGGCAGCGTGAAAGGATAACCATCATGAATCGGAGCCATAAGAGGCTTTGAGATATACACCAACAAAGGAGGAAAGAGACGTGAAAAGACTTCTATGTTTTGTTCTGCTACTCGCTCTGATCGGCGGACTGCTCGCAGGCTGCGCCGGTGGGGGCACGACGACAACCACCGGAACGACAGCCGGCACGACAAAAGGTGATGGCACGACAGCACCTGGAGAGACCGGGGACCTTGATCCAGTAACGCTTACATGGATCAGCACCCCTGATGATGATCCGAACACCGCGAATGTCATGGCGAAGATCAACGAGATTCTGGGCGAGAAGATCAATGCCACTTTGGACCTGATGCGCATCCTTCCGGCTGAGTACAGCCAGCAGCTTTCCATCTACCTGACCTCCGGACAGGACCTGGATCTCTGCCGTGTGACACAGGGCTACGGCTACAACAGCTATGTCGCGCAGGGTGCCTTTACACCGCTGAACGACCTGATCGACCAGTACGCACCGGCCCTGTGGGACATTGTTCCGGAAGGTGCCTGGGGCGCTGCAACCTACAATGATAATATCTATGCCGTGGTCCCTTATAAGGACCTGGCAGCCAACTGGGGCCTGCTGTATAACGGCGACCTGGTTGATGAGACCGGCGTCGAAGTGCCTGACTGGGTGACCCTTTTTGACCTGATCCCCTTCTTTGAAGAGATAAAAGCAGCCCGGGACAACCTGCATCCGGAATGGGCCGACCTGCCGATTATCAG